>JALHLM010000077.1 GCA_022844585.1 Pirellulales bacterium
TCGCCTCGCCCGTTTTCTGACAACCGACCAGGTACGAAGCTTGCGCCAACGCAGGATCGTAAAAGTATTTGAGTAACATCGCCTTGCCCTTTCTGAATTAACGGCAGCAGGAAGCGCCGGCAGCGTTCGCATCGCACGACTTGCTCGAGTCCGATGAGGGCGTCGGCACGCGATTCCACGGCATCCGCGCCAGCATCAGGCCCATCCCGCACGTATCGGTGATGCCCGCGAACACGAGGCCGGCGCCGACGAACGCCGAGAGCCCGATCCAATAGGGATGAGCGAAATAGCCCAGCAGCGCGCCCACCAGCACCAACGAACCCGCCGCGATCCGCACCTGGCGTTCGAGCGAAATCGTCTTCTGCCCGCGCACGACCGGCAGCCCCGCCTGGTCCCACGCCTGCGTGCCCCCTTCGACGCTGACGACATTGCCATGCCCCGCGGCGATCAATTTCTCACAGGCCTGCTGAGCACGGTTTCCGGACCGACAAATCACGTACAGCGGCTCCGTCGCGCCGTTGCGCCCGGCGGCGATCTTCGCCGCATCAAGCTGATCGAGCGGCACGTTGCGGGCGAACTCGACATGCACCTCGCGGAATTCGACCGGCGTGCGCACGTCGATCAATTCGACCTTCCGGCCGCTTTGCACTGCTTGCGAAAGTTGCTGCGGCGAAATACTGGTCACGCTCATGGCATTCTCCTCAATGAATTGGCCGGTGTTTTTGGTTGTTATGTCGGAATCTTTCGATATTTCAGACGAAAAAAAGGGGTGCTGGGACTCATCGCGCCAAGCCGACCCCGAACCGTTCCTCGACGCATTTCAGGATGTTTTTCAGATGCGGTTCCGCCACGCGGTAGTAGACCTTCCGGCCCTCCTTCGCACTCGCCAGAAAACCGCAGCGCTGCATCAGCCGCAAATGCTCCGACGCCATCGCGCTCGGCAACTCGCAGGCGTCGGCCAGTTCGCCCACGGTGAACTCTCCTTGGAGCAACATCTGTACCATCCGCAGCCGGTGCGGATGGGCCAACGTCCGCAGACACTCCGCCGCCTGCCCGAGGGCGTCAAGTTCCGTTAATCGCAGCTTCGTTGCGGCCATGTTGAATGCTCCCGACTACACTCTAATATATCGGAATCTTGCGACATGTCAAGCAGTCATTCTCGCGATTTTTACCCTCCGGCCGATGAAACCCGTTCACCGACCCGCTCACCCCTCCGCGGCCTGCTCCTTCCCCTGCCAGCCCGAGAGTCTTTCCTGATAGAAACTCCCGAAACGATCCGCCTCGATCGCCGCCCGGGCGCCGGCGACCAGCCGTTGGTAATACGTCAGATTATGGGCCGAAAGCAGAATCGGCCCGAGCATTTCGCCGGCCATGAATAAATGCCGGATGTAACCCCGACTGTGGCGACAGGCGGGGCACGGACAATTTTCCTCTAACGGCGCTGCATCACATGCGTACTTCAAGTTCCGCATCCGCCGTGTCCCCTCGTCTGTGAACGCCAGCGCGTTGCGGCCATTGCGCGTCGGCATTACGCAGTCGAAAAGATCGATCCCGCGGCGAATGGCTTCGAGCAGATCGCGCGGCGTGCCGACTCCCATCAAGTAACGCGGACGATCCGCCGGCAACGCCGGCACGGTGACGTCCAGCATCGCGTACATCTCGGCCGGCGACTCGCCCACGCTGAGCCCGCCGACCGCGTAGCAGGGAAAATCCAATTCCACGAGTTGCCGCGCGCTCTCGACGCGCAATTCTGGGAACAGCCCGCCCTGCACAATGCCAAACAACACCTGATCCGCGCGCTTGGCGACGCGAAGCGAACGCTCCGCCCAACGCGTCGTGCGTGCCACCGCGTCCGCAAGGACTTCGAACGTATTCGGCAGACCGACGACGTGATCGAGCACCATCGCCACGTCGCTACCGAGCGCCTCCTGAATCGCCACGGCGCGTTCCGGCGAGAGCTCCACGAGACTGCCGTCAATGTGCGAGCGAAATGTCGCCCGGTCTTCCGTGACTTTCGTCATCTGCGCCAGGCTAAAAACCTGAAACCCGCCGCTGTCGGTCAGAATCGGACCGTCCCAGCCCATGAAGCGATGCAATCCGCCGAGGTCGCGCACGATCTCCTCGCCGGGCCGCAAGGCCAGGTGATACGTATTCCCCAAGATCATCTGCGCACCGGTCGCGCGCACGGCGTCGATCGTCAAACCCTTGACCGTGCCGACGGTGCCCACCGGCATGAACGCCGGCAGTTCGACCGCTCCGCGCGGCGTCTGAAAGACGCTCCGACGAGCGCCGGTCGCCGCGTCGACGTGCTTCAAGGCGAACGAGAATCCATCGCGTTTCATGGTTCGCAGAATACTGGACGTCGCGTCAAATTGATACCGAGCCGGCGTTCCGGGACACGCCTTGAGAATCGGACGGTCTTAGTCACAATGTCGTGAGCTTCGATCGCCGCCGTCCTATTCGGGAACCCGCCATGAAGATTGTCCGCTACCGTGACGCATCCGGAAACATTCATATCGGTCGCCGCCACGACGACGGCCGTGTGACGCGCATCGAAGGCGACATCTACGGGGACTATCGCGACACCGGCGAGACGGCCCAAGCCGCTGCCATCCTGGCCCCCGTCGAGCCGCGCGACATCATCTGCATCGGCCTCAACTACCGCAAACACGCCGAAGAAGGGGGCAAGCCGATCCCCGAACAGCCAGTGGTGTTTATGAAAAACGTCGGGGCTGTTCAGGACCCCGGCGGGCCGATCATCCTGCCGCGGCGCTTGCGGAGCGACTCCGTCGACTACGAGTGCGAGCTGGCCGTAGTGATCGGCCGTGAATGCTACAACGTATCCAAGGCCGACGCGCTGAAATATGTCCTCGGTTACACCTGCGCGAACGACGTCAGCGCCCGGGACTGGCAATCCAAATGGGGCGGCGGTCAATGGTGCCGCGGCAAGACCTTTGCCACGTTCTGCCCGCTGGGCCCCTGGCTGGTCACCGCCGACGACATCGCCAATCCGAATGCGCTCGGTATTCGCACGATCTTGAATGGCGCGGTCATGCAGGACTGGAACACCAACGACATGATTTTCGACGTGCCGACGCTGATCGAATTCCTCAGCGGCAGCACCAAATTGGTTCCTGGCACCGTTATTCTCACAGGCACGCCCCACGGCGTGGGCTTCGCTCGTAAACCGCCGGTCTTCCTGCAGCCCGGCGACACCGTCACGATCGAGATCGACCGAATCGGCCAGCTCACGAATCCGGTGATTGAGGAATCACTTTAATCGGGTCAGCGCTTCCCGCGCCCCTTTGGCTGCGTCGTCGAGCGATCCTCACGCGCCACAAACTGCCAGAGCAGTTCATCCCACACGCGCAGCGAACGCTCCGTCGTATCGCCCGCCGGGGCGATCAGCAGCGCGACGCCCTCATCGCGCGGCGCCCATGACTCCAGCGCGCCGTCCGCCAACTTCGCCCGAGTCAAACGACGTTCAACCAGCGGCGCCGGCGCCGAGGCCCCGAAGTTATTGCGGACGTTGTTCAAATCGATGACACTCACTTCGCCATCGCCATTCGTGTCGCCCACGACGCCCGGTCCGGAAGCCCCGAAGTTGTTGCGGACGTTATTCAAATCCACCACATTCACCGCACCGTCGCCGTTCGTATCGCCGACGACCACCGGCGCATCCGACGCGCCCGGCGTCCCGCCGGCACGACTGCTCGCCTTCCAACCTGCAGCCACATTCCAATTCTCGAGCACGCCGGCGGGATCCACGATGGTCAGAGACAAGCCCTCGCCGTCGGTCGTGGCATGCCACGCATCGGAAAAAGTAAAGTCCTGCACTTGTGCCGTGAGCGTGGCGTTGAGGAACAAGGCCTCGCCGCTATTGCTTAAGTTGCCGAGAAACTCGCCAGCCACTGGAACGTTCGCGCCGTACCGCGATGCGAACGCCGCTTGGTTGTTCACCACCACCACGTACCCACCCGGCGCCACGGAGACGTCACCGAATTCGAAATCGATGCCTCCCCCGAGTCGATAGCCTGCGAGGTCGAGCGTTCTGGTGCCGATATTCTGCAGCTCGATAAACTCGAAATCGCTGCCCTCAAATGGACTGCCCACCGGGGGCGCGGGCGGATTGTACATGATCTCCGTCACCCGCATTGCGGACGGCAAACGGAAATCACCGATCACTTCCGCGCTCCATTGAGTGCCGACTGCGGAACGAGCCCGGACGATCGTGCTTTCCTTCAACACCACTTCCGCCGCCGCCGGCGAACCAAAGGTGAACAACTCCGGCACAAACAGAAAATCGTCGTTGTTGACCGCGCTGTTCATCGCCTGAAACGCCAGCACATTCTTGCCCGGCACGAGCAGATGCGTGAAATTGCTCAGACTCAACGTCTCGAATTCAAGCGCCTGCTCGTCGGGATGTTCTGCCGTGGCCAACGAATTGTAGCCGAATCTCAGCGACGGCGCATTGCGCGACTCAACCCTTTGACCATTCAAAAAAACAATGAAGCCGTCGTCGTACTTCACACGAAGATTCAGGCCATTGATCGCGGCGGGATTCGCGACATTGAATTCCGTGCGCAGATACAGGCTCCCGTTCACGTTGAGCATCTGCTGCTCAACGTCCGTCTCATACGCTTCTTGGAAGCCTCCCAGCAAATCGTATCCCACGCCGGCCGTACCGGACATCCACGCCGAATCGTCGAACAAAGCCGATGTCCACGACGTACCGAGCGAAGAGCCCCCATTGGAACTCGTCGGAACGAAATACTTTGCTGGGTGCAGTCCGTCGAAAAGTAGAATGTCATCGCCGCTTGTGATCAACGTGGCCGACGGATTCACGCTGCCGTCCGAAAGTCGGGGATCGCTGCCATCGGTCGTGTAGTAGGCGTCGCTCGCCGACGTAATGCCAAGTTCGAATCCCGGCTCCACGTCGCCGCCGTAGCTCGTGAGCACCGGCGCCGGCAAGGTAGTTACCAGGCCCTTCGAATTCAGTTGGCCAATTACGACATTGCCTCGCGTGGGGAGAACTCCGTTGGTCACGGACTGAACAGCGCTCAGCCAGGTCTGTCGGTTGAGACCGGCATTTCCCCAGCGCGCCGCCTCGCCGACAATCGCCCGATCGATTTCCGCAGCGCGTGATAGGAATCGGGCCGTGGCGGCCTCCCGAGTCAAAGCGCCGCCATTGAAAAAGTGTTCCTGTACGCGATCCGCTACGGCCAAGCGGAAATCCTCCGAGGCCCAAAGCTGTTGCCAGATCCACTGCGGATTCGCATGCGCGAACGACGACCCGGCGGGATACGGACCCATCCGGTTCTCGTTGACGTTCAATAACGTGTGCTCGCTATCGTGGGCGAAGAATTTCCAACCTCCGCTGGCGCCGGTCCGTTCTCGCATGCCGAACCAATTGTTGACCCGCGTATTGCCCAAGAAGTTCGAAATCGGCGCATCCAGATTGCCGCCGTAAACGATCACCAGCATGTAGTCGATCAGATTGTCCGCATCGAGCTGTACTTCGTAGTTGGGATTGCGCGTGCCGTCCGGGTTGTTGCCGAGCAACTGCTGATAAAGCGCTGCGCGCGTCACATCATCGGGCGCCGCTGCCACAGCGTTGGCGCCTTGCCAGAATCGGAAAAAGGCGTCCAGGTTTCCGTCGGTCGCCTGAGTCTGGTACGGCCCGGCTTCCGCTTTAACGACGTCGTAGTTTTCCTTTTCCCCGCCAAGGTACGTTTCGCCGTACGAGGCCTCCGATCGCTCTTGGGACTGGAACATCCCCCAATACTGGCCATTGATGTACAAGTGATAGTACCGGCTGCGCGTGTAGGGCTGCCCCATGTCGCGCTGCGTATCGCGCGAGAACACGTCGCGAATCGCCGTGTGCCGGGAATCGTTGCCGAACGACCACGAGTAATTCTGATCCGTCCGCAAATCGACGCTGTCGAACTCATCCGCGCCTTCGTCGCCGAACAGCGGATAGTTCAACTTTCCATCGCCGTACTCGCGGCGAAAAAACAGGCGGAAGGCGTGCTTCGGATTTGATTCCGAACGGCTGAATCCGCCGCGGATGCGAATCCCCGCGTTCGTATGAAAGCCCTCGCTGCCGTCAGGGTTGATCAGTTCCAGCGACGTCTCACGCTCCCAGAAGCTGCCCTCGCCGCCGGGATTCGCATAAATTCCCTCGGGACCGAGCAGGTCGTCCAGATCCATCACGATCGACATCGAAGGAATCGCCTTCATGTCGTTGATGATGGTGCCAAGGTTGGCGTTGACGATGCCCTGATCCATCCCGTAGTTGACGACGTTGCCGCCCCAGTCCGACGGCCAGCCCGGCGGTGGGGCCCCGTTCGGCGATTGGCGAATCACGTCATTGAGAAACAGGTACGTCCGCGAGCTTGGATCGCTCGGCTCGAAGTCCGGCTTGAAGGCCGCGGCGCGGATCACTGTCGTGGCCGCAACATGAATGGGGCCGCTGTAGGTGGTGCCGTTGCTGAGCGTCGGTTCTGAGCCGTCGGTCGTATATCGAATCGTCGTATCAGACGTCGCGTTGGAGATCGCCACGTCGAATGCGGCGTCGAAGTAACCGTGATCGACGCTGAATTGGATCGCGTCAACAAAACCATCGGTCGGCGCCGTGTCATTCGCCTCACCAGGCGTCGGCGTCTTGAAGAAGCCGAGCTTGGGTTCCACTTCGCCGGCCACGGTAGCCGTAATCTCCGGCAGGATCAGAAAATCACTGCTGCCGCTCGAAACGTTCAGTCCTTGGATCGCCAGGACGTTCGTACCGGCGACCAACGCGCCTTTGAAGGCCGTAATGTCGAAGTCTTCGTACACGACGGCCAGACTGTCCGGATTCACGTCACTGGCGTTATCGTCCCAAGCGGCCACCACCGGGGCATGGACGTCTTCCACGCGTTGCCCGTTGAGATAAGCGACGAACCCGTCGTCATACTTCATCCGCAGCATCAGCGTATTGATCGACAGCGGATCTTCCACCTGGAACGGCACGCGCAAATACGCAGTCGTATTGCCGTTGTACATCTCGTTAAACAGGTCGGTCTTAATTGACGAGCGATATGTGGACTCCAGATCATAACCCCAACCTGTCAGTCCACTGCGCCAAGCCGTGTCACTAAAAGTCGGCTCGGTCCATTGGAGTCCGAGGCCAGGGCCGCTTGGTACCAGCGCTCGTGCGTCCGGCGCGAATTCAGGCAACAAGGTTACGCCGTTCGTTCCCTGTTGGACGCCGTACGACACGTCCTCATGCTGCGCGGCGTAGGCTGGCGAGAACTCCGTCTGAATCGTCGCGCCGTCGGGGGCCACGAGCGCCAGGTATTCGCCGTCCAGCGACAGCCGAAAGTTGGTGTGCAGTTCCCCTTCGTCGACGCGATCGTTCCCCGAGGCGAACACCACCAGAAATCCTCGGGCGGGCAGCGTGACGTCCGGAAACGTCCACATATCGAGGACGTCGTCGTCGTCCGTCAGATGGTAACCCGCGAGGCTCAGCGGCTCGTCGGTCGGGTTGTAGACTTCGATCCAGTCAGAGTACGCCCCATCTTCATCTTGGAGCGTGTTGGCGTTGTCCGCCATGAACTCCGTGATGATCGGTCCCACGGCCAACAAGTGGCGTTGTTCCAACGACTCGACCCTCAGCGGCACGCTTCGACGTGTCCGCCCGACAGGACGCACTCTTTTCATCTGCCCGTTCCGAACGTGGTGGGGCCGCCCCGAGGTTGGATCGCTTCGGGGCCGGCGAGGTCGCGCGGGGCGCCAGGAGGCGCAGCCATAGCGCCTTCGGTGGTGCCGATACAAACGCTAATCTTACAAGAACCTTACGTAAAAAGCACGAGAAAAACCCTTGAACGGACCGTCCAACGCCGCGTCCACTCGAGAACCAAGCCCCAAGGGGGCGACCGTCAGTAGCCAGGGGTGGAGCGAAGCGAAACCCTTGGAATCGACGACCATTGAACTCAGTAGCCCCAAAGGGGCGGCCGCACGCGAACCTACAACCACACAGACCCCCGAATGACAATATGAGACGAAGCACAGGGCCGACTGGCGTTGTTTGCCCGCGACATAGACGATAAATTGCCCCGCGCCGTTTCCCATAAACGGCCAAATTCCAGGAAAAGGGGGCCGCCGGTGATCGCCCAATTAGCTGCCGCCGAAGGCGTCGCCAATTCACCAAATGAGCAGAAACAAGGCGACCTCGCAGGCTCCCTGTACGAACTGCCCCGGCACGTCGAGTCGTTGGAGGATTGCTACTTCTATCACACGATGGAACTGCCGGAATTCGGCCTCGTCCCCGGCCACTGGGACCTGCGCGACATGTTCGACGACTACGTCGGGCACGTACACGTGCGGAACCGCCGCGTACTCGATATCGGCGCCGCGTCCGGCTTTCTGACCTTCGAGGCCGAACGCCGCGGCGCGAGCGTCGTCTCATTCGACATCGGCCACGGCGGCCAACAGAAACTGTTGCCGTTTCACCAGAAGCTCTACTACCGCGACCACGCCCGCTGGGCCGAGGAGCGCTCCGACCACTTCGACGCCTGGAAAAACGCCTACTGGCTCAGCCACCGCTTGTTTAAGTCCCAGGCCCACGTGCATTACGGCGACATTCATCAGTTGCCCCCCGCGCTCGGCCGCTTCGACGTCGTGATCGTCGGCGCCGTCCTGGAACACGTCAACGACCAGATCTCGGCGCTGGCCTCCATCTCCCGCGTCACAGGCGAAACCATGGTCATCGCCACCGACCTGATCGACAGCGAAGAACGCACCGCCCGCTTCGAGCCGCGCGCCAACAACCCGGATCAGGATTACACCTGGTGGACCTACTCTCTCGGCACGTACCGAGAAGTCCTCGGCATGCTCGGCTTCGAAATCGAACGCGTGACTACGGCGAACTACCGCTACGCCAAGCTGAACACAACGGCGAAGCGGTACACAATCGTGGCGCAACGTGTGGCTGACTGAGCAACAAGCGATGGGTGCCTGGGGCAGGGGCAACCCAACCGAGCAATGCGAAGCCCAACTGGCTGGGGCTTCATCTTTCGTGATAGCCAATCGGTACGATGCCCCAGTCGGTTACAGCTGGGGGCCGTCTCGGTGGCGCCTCAGCCCCAGGCACCCGCGCTCACACTTGAGAACAGAAAGACAGCTCAGCCGCGTCGCTTGGCAGCGGTGCATCGTGCGGCCACTGACTTGGCGATCCGCGGTGTGAGGTAGACGCACACGATGACCAGCACCCTAACCACGCTGGTAAGTCCCCAATAAAGCAAAGTGCGATCCGGGGCAAAGGTTTCATAGTGAATCCTGCCCATGGGTGTGAGTCTCGCCACGAAAGAATTGTGCACGTGCAAGATCAGCGGCTGCTGAATCATCCACCAAACACCGACGGCGATGCACGTCACCAGCCAGAAAAGTGATCGCAGATTGAATTGAGATCGCAGCATATCTGTCTACCGCAGATGAATCGCTCGCTGTTACAGAATGACCCATGCGCAGGTAATTGAAAAGAACCAGCGCCAAAACAAAAAAAGCCCGCCGGATTTCTTGCGAAATCCGACGGGCTGCTGATGAAAGCGGCGATTCGCCAAGGGAGCGCGAATCAACCGGTAGTTTCGGCCTCCGAGCCGATTAATACATGTCGTAATCGCCGCCGTGACCGGCGCCGCCGCCCTTCTTCTTGCTGTCCTTGGGCTTCTCGGCGATCAAGGCGTCGCTGGTCAACAGCAACGTCGCCACGCTGGCCGCGTTCTGCAACGCGGTGCGGGTCACCTTGGTCGGGTCGATGATGCCGGCCTTGACCAGATCCTCGTAGGTGTCGGTCGCGGCGTTGTAGCCGTTGTTGCCCTTTTGCTCGAGGACTTTCTCGCACACCACGCTGCCGTCCTGGCCCGCGTTGTTGGAGATCATCGTCAGCGGAGCGCGGCAAGCGCGGAGCACCAGGTTGTAGCCCATCTGCTCGTCGGTCGAGAGCCCTTCGGCCTTGACCGCATTCGCGGCCCGCAACAAAGCGACGCCGCCGCCAGGAAGAATGCCTTCCTCGACCGCGGCACGCGTGGCGTGCAGCGCGTCTTCGACGCGGGCTTTCTTTTCCTTCATTTCGCTTTCGGTCGCGGCGCCCACGTTCACTTTGGCGACGCCGCCGGCCAGCTTGGCGAGACGCTCTTCGAGCTTCTCACGATCGTAATCGCTGGTCGAAGCGTCGATCTCGCGGCGAATCTGGTCGATGCGAGCCTTGATGTCCGAGGCCTTGCCGGCCCCTTCGATGATCGTCGTGTTGTCCTTGTCGATGATCACCTTCTTGGCGCGGCCCAACTCAGCAACGCCCAGGTTTTCCAGCTTGATGCCCAAGTTCTCGAAGATCGCCTGGCCGCCGGTCAGGATCGAAATATCCTCCAGCATGGCCTTACGGCGATCGCCGTAGCCGGGCGCCTTCACCGCGGCGCACTTGAACGTGCCGCGCAGCTTATTGATGACCAAGGTGGCCAGGGCTTCGCCTTCGATGTCCTCGGCGATGATCAGCAGCGGACGGCTGGCGTTCACCACGGCTTCGAGGACCGGGACCAGTTCCTTGACGTTGGTGATCTTCTTTTCGTGCACGAGGATGTAGCAATCCTCCAACACGGCCTGCATCTTCGTCGGTTCGGTGACGAAGTACGGCGACAGATAGCCGCGATCGAACTGCATGCCTTCGACCCATTCGACTTCGGTCTTCAGGCTCTTGCCTTCATCGACGGTGATCACGCCGTCTTTGCCTACCTTTTCCATGGCCTGGGCTAGCAGCTCGCCGATTTCCGTGTCGTTGTTGCTCGCCACGGTACCGACCTGAGCCATTTCCTTTTGGCTCTTGATCGTGATCGACATCTTGTGCAGCTTTTCGGTGATGTCGGCCACCGCCCGCTCGATGCCTTGCTTCAACTGGACCGGATTCACGCCGGCCACGACGGCCTTGAGGCCCTCGTTGAAGATCGCTTCGGCCAGCACGGTGGCCGTCGTGGTGCCGTCGCCGGCCACGTCGCTCGTCTTCGAGGCGACCTCGCGGACCATCCGCGCGCCCATGTTTTCGTATACGTCTTCCAGGTCGACTTCCTTGGCGACGGTCACGCCGTCCTTGGTTACGGTCGGCGAGCCGAAGCTCTTCTGCAAAATGACATTCCGGCCTTTCGGTCCGAGCGTCACCTTGACCGCCCGGGCCAGCTTGCCCACGCCACGCTTAATCGCGTCGCGAGCTTCCTGGTCGAAAGCAATCGTCTTGGCCATGTGTGGATGTGCTCCTATTGGTAGTTCGGTTGAATGTTCGAATGTCGCGTGAGGGGTGACCGGCTGGGGCGTGAATGTCGAATGACGAAGCTCGAATGTCGAATCAAATCCGAATGACCAATGTCGAATGAAAGGATCGTGGAACAATCAACGACCATTCAGTCATTCGGATTTCGTCATTCATTCGTCATTCGGATTTCGAAATTCGTCATTCCACGCCCCACGTGGCCTTACTCCAGCACGGCTAAGATGTCGTCTTCGCGCATCAGCAACAGTTCGTCGTCGCCAATCTTGAAGGTCTCGCCCGCGTACGAGGTGAACAGCACGCGGTCGCCCGGCTTGACCTGCATCTTGCCCCGGGTGCCGTCGTCCAGCGGGCGGCCGTTGCCGATGCTGACCACGGTGCCGCGGGCCGGCTTGTTCTTGGCCGAATCCGGCAGGACGATGCCGCCGGCGGTCCGCTCCTCGGACGCTTCGCGTTCCACGACCACCCGGTCGCCCAGCGGCTGCAGCTTGATGTCGCCGGATGATTTCTTGCTCTTGGCCTTCGTCGCAATCGACATAGTCGGATTCGCCTCCACGAATGGAATGGATACTTGAACGGTTAAGGCAGGCCGCGGTCAGCGGCCGAGCGGGCTCAAAGGCCGCCGGAAACCTGCCAGTCATGCGCAGTCACAGCGCACGCATCTCCGTGGAAAGCAACTCCCGGACCAAATCCAACGCGGCGTCACAAACGTCTATACGGCATCGGTTTGTGTTGCAGCGACCGCCTTGCGACCAACCGCCAGGAGCCGACAATTTCGGCGATTTCCGTCCGAAAGCCGCACTCAGCCTGCCAAACTGGCACCACCGAAACGGGAAGCCTTGAAGGCGAAAAAAATGTTGCGCCATTTGGTTGCCAAGCCGCCGGCAGAAGGGCAGAATACAGGCGTCGTTTGCGCGCAATCCGTTCCGCTGTCTCAAATCGTCCCGCCAAAACAACTTGCGCCCGTTGTCCGGCGACCGATTCGCAGTCCTCGCTCTGGTCGTGCGTTCCCCTGGCCAGGGGAACCCTACATGAGCGCCGGTCTGACCGTGGTCCGGGGGGTTCGCAGGCGGCATGCTCGATCGCTTGTCCCACAGACTCCGCGAAATTCCCTATTTGTCCGTTTGGGGTTGTCTTGTTGGCAAAGAGGCCAGACCTCTTCGCGCGTGCCAGTCATCAGGGGCAGTTCCACGCATCAAGGAGGTGATCCTGTGCGTCGCAGTCGTGTTGCCGGCTTCACACTCGTGGAGCTGCTGGTGGTGATCGCCATCATCGGTGTGTTGATTTCTCTGTTACTCCCAGCACTCCAGATCGCTCGTGAAGCCGCCCGAAAAGGAACCTGCACCAACAATCTGAAGCAGTTGACCCTGGCGGTCATCAACTACGAGCAAACCTTCAAGGTGTTTCCGCCCTCGGGCATCGTCGATCGCCCGCCTGGCGAACCGAAGGAACTCGACGGCTCCGTGCGCAAAAACGGATACGTCTATTACACGCAGAACTCGGGGCGGATGTTCAGTTGGGTCGTGTTGACCCTGCCATTCTTCGAGCAAACGGCGCTGCACAAACAGTTCGACTTCAGTAAATCCGCGCTCGATCAAAGGGACGGCGAACCGCAATCCCAGTACATTTCCACGCTCGGCTGTCCTTCGGACAGCGCACAAGGGCGCATCTTTTCCGATCTCCGCTCCACGCGCCGCAAGGTGTTCGCCAAAGGCAACTACGCCGCCTATTGCAGTCCTTATCACGTCGAATACCAGAACTTCTTCCCAGGTGCGCTGATCGCGCATATCCCGCAATCGCGCCGTCGCTTTCGCGATGGGTTTTCGACCACTATTATGTTGTCCGAAGTCCGTACCCGCGAAAATACTTCCGATGAACGCGGCGTCTGGGCGCTGCCCTGGTGTGGTGCGTCGCTGTTGGCTTACGACGCCCACCACTTGGCGCCCACGGTGGAGAACGAGAACTTTCGCAACTATCGCCGCCAGGGCCGATACGTGGTCGACCCGGCGTTTATCGTGGAGTCAGCTCAGCCACCCAACAATCCCGGGCCGAGCTTGGACGTCATCAGCACTTGCAGCAACGAGGCGGACGCGGTGTTCTCGAATATGCCCTGCCGTGCATTTGATCGGGCCATGTACTGGTCCGCCGCACCGCGTAGCCTGCATCCAGGCGGCGTGAACGTCTCCTGGTGCGATGGCCGTGTGACGTTCATGAACGACAACGTCGACCGTACCGAGTTCGGGTACATGGTCTCGATTGACGATGGCAAGCCGATTTCCAAGATCGAGTAAAACGCGGCGGGAAGACGCTTGAAAAAGAAATCCAGCAGCGCCGGCACGGCACCTTCGGGAGGACTGTCGCTGGCGAGTGTCGTCCTCGGCTTGGCGCTCCTCGGTATTTCAATGTACTGGGGCGCCACCGCCGACGCGCCTCCCATCACCTATACCGATGAAGAAGCCAAGGAGTATCTGGATAACGCCGCCAAATTGCATGACATGGCGTTCCAGACCAGGCCGACGGGCAATCAGAAGAAGCCACTGGTCTCCGCCGAGGAATTGGCGGCGCAACGCCAGAAATACGAAGAACAAAAAGCCTTGGTCGAGTCCGCGCGATCCCGCACCGAAATCACCCGCTGGGTGCTGATGGGCGCAGGCCTCGTGTTCACCGTCGGCGGCCTGTTCGTCTACAAACTCACGAGCGAGTAGCGGGCGGCCGACACGTTCACGTCGACCAACTCGTCACGCAGCAAGCGTGCTCCGACTCGTCGAGTTCCTCCAGTGCTCGCAGTTGCGCGTCGAGGACTTCGGTCGTGGCGTCCGACGCGTCGTGCCGCCGGGCCTGGATCCGGCGTACCAATTCGTCGCGCGGCGCGTGGCAAACCCAAATCGTGAATGGCAGCGTCAGTCGCTCGGCCAGGTCGCGAAAGCGCCGCCGTTCCTCGCGCCGCAGGAACGTCGCATCGACGATCACCGAAATCCCGGCCGCCAAGCTGACCTCCGACAATTCTTCCAGGCGCCGATAGACGGCTCGCGTGGCCTCCGCAGCGTAAGCCTCGGCCGGCGCGACCGCTTCGGCCGATACGCCGAACATGCGTTTGCGTTCCAAATCCGAGCGCAGCCGAATCGCGCCGCGCTCGCCGACAAGCTGCGACGACACGAACGACTTCCCGCTGCCGGAAACGCCATGCATAATCGTCAACGTCGGCCGCCGTCGCTCGCGCCAACGCCTCGCCTCTTCCAGATAGCGTTCCGCCGTACCGCGTAGCGCGGCGAGTTCCCCTTCGTCCGTCAACTGCCCACTGCGCAGCAGCGTCACTGCCGCGCGGACGGCTGCCCGGTAGACGATGTAATACGGCAGCAGCGTCATTCCCGCGTAGTCGCCGGTCACTTCCAGATAGGCGTTCAGGAATTCATAGGCGGCGTCGCGACGTCGTTCCGCTTCCAGGTCCATAAACAGGAACGCGGCCTCACTGAGCACGTCGATCCAGCGCAGCGAAGGATTGAACTCAATCCCGTCGAAGGCCGTGATGCGATCATTCCACAGCAACAAATTGCCGAGATGCAAATCGCCGTGGCATTCACGCACAAAGCCGTGCGCCAGCCGTTCGCTGAATGTTTCCTGCAATGCTTGCTCTTGTTCGCGCCGCCAGGCGTCAAGTTCCGCGACGATAGCCGTATGCGACGTGGGCGCATGCTCCCGCAGCAACGCGAATACGTCGCCAACATTCTTCGCAATTTGCGACGGCGTGCCCAATCCGGACGGCGGCGGAGCATTCCGCAGCGCATCATGAAACTCCGCCAAGTGTCCGCCGAAGTCGCGGAAATGCCGCGCCGTCGTCTTGCCTGCGAGCATCGCTTCGGCCAGCAGCGTGCTTTGATCGAATTGCCGCATCCGCACCGCGTATTCGATCGGTTCGCCGCCGCCAGCGACGGTACATACTTCCGGCGGCCCGGCGATCGGCACAACGTCCAAGTACAACTCTGGCGCCAACCGTCGATTGAGCCGCAACTCTTCTTCGCAACACGCGCGGCGCAAGTTCAGTGTCGAGTAATCGACGAAATTGAACCGCACCGGTTTCTTGATCTTGTACGCGAACTCGCCGGTCAGGACGACCCAAGAGATATGCGTTTCCAACAACTTCAGCTCACCAACAACGTGCGGAAACGCCGTGGGACGCATCAAGCCGTGTAACAACGCCAGTGCTTTTGCGTCGATGTCCATCCCCGCATTGTCGGCAAAACGCCCCGCGCTGTCTAAGCCCAGGGCAGGCCACCGATGTCGG
>JALHLM010000078.1 GCA_022844585.1 Pirellulales bacterium
GTGTCAGCCCGCAGTCTAGCAGATTCAGGGCGACCAATGCGTTCAATAATAGTGTTGAACCCAGCCGGCAGACGGATTCGTGCTGCTGTAGATATGGTCGTCGGTCGCCCACATTTCGTAGTGCAATTGGAAGGAGTTCTCGCCGATACGTTGATAACTCACTGGCCATTCATCGCCACCATCGTAAACCGTCGGCATTGGCCGACCGAGCAGCGCTTCGAACTCCTGCTGGTTTTCCGGCGCACGTCCATGTTTCTGCAGTATTCGATGTGCATCATCGACAAGTTGCTGCAATGTCTGTGCATCTTCCACAGCGCGGCGGTCACTTTCGGCATTGTGCAATGCTCCGATCCAACTCATGCCGCCGAAGAGCCAGAGCGCCCAAGTGGCCAATGTCAGGACCATTGCGAGCAGATTGCCGATCACCAGTCGCTTTTGTCGATACAGGGCCGCGCACACGGGAAAGCTGATCGCGGCAACGGCCATCGTCACCGTGCCAACGAACGAAATCTGCAGCACGACGATCGCGGCGCCAAACGAGGCGTTGAGCCGAAACAGGAGGAGCGCGCCAATCAAGAGTAACGCGCCGATGACCGCTACGCAAAGCGGCACCCGGCTCGCGACGTTGAACCGCCACGTCATCCAAGCAATGCACAATACGACGGCGACAGCCGGAACTTCCGGACTGCCCAGGGCCACCGCCACTGCCATGACCGCGCCCACACCCGAAGTGAAAGCGAGCAATCCCCGCACGCTGAAGCGCGCTGCCACATCGACGGGAGTATCAATATCGACGTCCACCATACCGTCGATCTTACTTCGCCCGGGCATGGACACCAACTCTTGGTCACTTCTGCCCCCTCCGTGTTCTCCATGCCTCCGTGGTGAACCCTCCTCACCCAGCACCGATCGCCACGCTCAGCCTCTGCCCATCGCGCACCACGGTCAACTCGATCGCGGCATCGTGCGGCCACTTCGACAACAGCCGGTGAAGATCGTCTACCGTCGATACGACGCGGTCGTTCATCGCCACGAGCAAATCGCCTGGTTCGATGCCGGCCTGCGCGGCGAGTCCGCCTGCGATCACTTCCACCACTTCGACGACTTGATCCGACAGCAGATCCAGCTCGCGCACTTGCTGGCGGGGCAGCCGGCGCAAGCCGACGGAGATGCCGAAGGTGCGCCGCCGCACACGACCATGCGTCAGCAACTCGCCAGCGACCCACTCGACGGTGTTGCTCGGCACGGCGAAGCCGAGATTTTGCGCGAAGGCGATGATCGCCGTGTTAATGCCTACGACCTGGCCGCGCGAGTCCACCAGCGGCCCGCCGGAGTTGCCGGGATTGATCGGCGCGGCGTGTTGCACGACGTTCTCGATCAACCGCCCGTCCTGCCCGCGCATGCTTCGACCGAGCGCGCTCACCACGCCCGTAGAAACCGTCGCGTGCAACCCTAGCGGGCTCCCCATCGCAATGACGAGTTGTCCCACGCGCAGCGCATCCGAATCCCCCAACCGCGCGAACGGCAACTCCCGCGCCGCCAATCGCAACAGCGCCGTGTCGGTCGCCGGGTCGTCGCCGACCACTTCCACGTCAACACGGTCGCCATCGGCGGTCTCCGCCAGCAACTTCGCCCGGCCGCCGACCACGTGACTGTTGGTGATCGCGTACCCGTCCGGCGTAATCAAGAATCCGGACCCTGAGCCGCCGCGATCGCCGAACCGCCCCGTGACGCTGATCACCGCCGGCGAAACGGTTTCCACGACGTTGATCACCGCTTGCGAGTAGGCGTCGAGTAGCCGGCCGTCGGCCAACTCCCGCCGCGGCGCCGGCGACGAAGCCGCGTCGTTGCGCACCTGTTCATCCGCCAGCAACCGCCACTGGCCGTCCGATAATCGATACATATGCAATCCTCCGCCATCGCCCGCCGGACCCATCCGGCGTTTCGTGGCGGGGAATTGTATGCACCGGTCAAGCGAGGAGCGAATGTCGGCCCTACGACTCATCGCCCGACGGCCCGTACATGCCGGGAATCGGCACGTCGTTGAGCCGCAAATAGACGAGCAGAATCGCCCGATGGTGAATCGTGTGATTGAGCACGAACGAGCGGATCACCATCGCCCGGGGCATGGTAAAGATGGTCTGCCCGCCCATCAGGAGCGACCAGTTGTCCTGCATCGACGCGTCCCGCGCCGCGGCGATCGCCTTTCGCGCGGCCGCGACGTTCTTATCGAAGCTTTCCAGGATCGCCGCGCGCGACGACAGCGACGGCGTGCGGTACGGCTCCGAACCAGGCGGGGAGATATCCCAGGAATCCCCCTGCAACGTCCCTTCGACCCAACCAGGAATCTCCGCCAGGTGATTGGCGTTCCAGCCGATCGTCTGCGACTTGGAATGCGCTTTCCAATCGAGCTTGTCATCCGGCACGCGCTCCAGCACTTTGCGCGTGCTCGCCATCTCCTGCTCGAACTCAGGCAGAATCAATTCGGCGTAAGTCATGGGGAAAAACACCTGCGACGTGGGGCGTGTTCAACAACAAAGCAAATCAGAAACTTTGCCCCGCGCGTTGTCAACTCGACCCTCAACTCTCGCTTTCAAGACGCCTTCCACTTTCCCTCTCCGTGTCCTCCGTGCTCTCCGTGGTGAATCCTCACATTCACCTACGGTTGAGGGACCGCGCCCGCTTGCGCCGTGACATTGGCCGCTTCGGCTGCCTGATTTGCTTCGGCCTGCGCATTTTCCGCGGTAGCTTTCGCCGCGGCGGCGGCTTCGGCGGCGGTCTGAGCTGCCGCCGTCGCCTGATTGGCGGCTTGCTCCATCGCTGCGCGCTCGGCGGTCAGTTGATCCGCTTCCGCCTGCAAGGCGCTCAGTCGTGCGGCGATTTCCGCGAGCGCCGCGGACTTCTGCTCAAGCGTCTTCGCGGTCGCGGCGGCAATGGCCGCAGCCTGTTCGGCAGCGACAGCGGCCGCCTGGGCCTTCGCCGCTTCCGCTTCGGCAAACATCTGCAACGTCGGTGGATTCGGAGACAGATTGCCAACGAGCGCGCCGTCCGCCGCATTCCACAAGCGCACTTCGCCGGTCCAATCGCCGGCGACGATGCGCGTATCATCGTGCGTAAACACGCAGTGCAGCGCCAAATCGTTGAAGGCGTCGAACGCGCGCTGCTGAGCGCCGTTCGCGTCCCAGATCTTGACAACGCGATCTCGCCCAGCGGAAACCAGCCGGCCGTCGTGCGCGAAGCTTACGCTCGACGCGCCGCCGCCATGCGCGTCCCAACTCTTGATCAGCGTGCCGTTTTCCATCTCCCACAGCTTGACCGTTCCGTCCTCGCTGGCGCTGGCCAGCAAGTTCGCGTCACCCCGCCATGAGACGCTCGTGATGCCGAGATTGTGTCCCTTCAGGTTCTGATACTCGCGGGCGGTCTCGGCTTCCCAGACGAAAAGCCCATTACTGCGGTCGCCGGTCGCGAGCAGCACGCCGTCCGGGCTGTATTCGATCGAAGTCACCCAATCGGTGTGTTTCTTGATCTCGAACAGGAGGCTGCCATCGGCGACGGAATAAATGCGAACGATTTTCTTCGGTCCGCCGAGCGCAACCTGCGTGTGATCGTCGTTGATGTCGGCCGCCAACACGGCATCAAGCTCATCGCCGATCTCGGCCACGCGTTGGCCGTTCGTGACGTCGAACAGCACGACCTTGCCGGAGTGCCCGCCGCGGCCGCCGCCCGCCAACAGCAACGCACCGGAACGGCTGAACTTCAGCACATACGGCGTCCCTTCGGGAAACGGCAATACACCCAGCAATCGCGACGTCTCGGTGTGATACAGAGAAATCTGCTTCTGCCCCGCGATCGCCACGACCGGCGCCCAAGGGCTGGCGGCGATCGCCGTCACCGCCGCGGCGCGCGACGTATGCACAATTGGTTGGCGCGAAAGCCTCTCCGGCATCGCGGCCGGACCGTCCGGTTTCCCAGCGCCGACCGACACCTTGAGCTCCACCTTCGGCTTGGCCTTCACCTTGGCGATGGAGCCGGAATTTTCGAGCGCGCCCCCAGTGATCCATTCCTTGATCGTATTCAACTCCGGTTCCGGCAACTTGTCCTGATCCGGCGGCATTTCCGGCGATTCCGCGTGCGACACGAGCGCCCACAAACGCGAGGCGTCCGCGTCTCCGGCGGTGATCACTTCCCCGCTCGCCCCGCCGCGCATCAGCGCGGCAAAGTTATCGACCCGCAGATCGCTCTTGGCGTCGCTCTCGCCATGGCAGGTAAAGCAATGTTGCCGCAAGATTGGCTGCACGTGCTCGTCGTAAGTAATCTTCGCCGCCGGCGCAGCCTCCTGGGCGAACGACCGTTCCATCGGCAAAAGAAGGCACACGCAGGCAAGCACTGCGGCCGAAAGTCGAATTCGAATGGTGTACATAGATTCGTCGTTCAAGGACCGAACACCGTCTCCTTTCGCTCCGCGAAAGGGCAATGAACTAATGATTGAACAAAAACTCCCGGGAATTCAGCACGGCCCAGAAGACGTCTTCCAGTCCCCGTTGCGGATCCTCCGCCGCGGCGACGATCTGCAGCAACTTCTCGCCTTCTTCCGCCGTCGGCTTCCGGCAGAACGCGCGAATGTAGATCAGTTCGATCACCTCCGCGGGCGATTTTCCCGCCTCCAGCATCCGCTTCACGACGCCGCCGTCGCGGACCTTCGTTTCCACCGTGTCGCCATTCAGCAAGTGCAACGACTGCGACAACGTCGGATCAGTCTTCACCTCCGACACCGCGCACGTCGTCCGCGTTGCCCGACCGAACGTGGTGAGGAAATATGTCGACACGCCGCCGTCGGCAATCTGCACCGCCCGTGCGCCGACCGGCAGTCCCTGGAACTTGTCTTTCGTCTCCGTGACTTCGCTGATCGAATCCAGCAGGTTCTCCGCCTTGATGCGGCGAATCCGGGCATGGGCGAAGTTCAGCTCGTCGCTGGCGTTGCTCTCGTTGCGCCGGCTGGAACGCTGATAGGCGTGCGAGTTGCAGATATCTCGCACCAACTGCTTGAAATCGTAGTTGTATTGCGTGAAGCGATCCCCCAACGCCTGGAACAACTCCGGGTTGCTCGCCGGATTGCTGACGCGAATGTCGTCGATCGGTTCGACGATGCCGACGCCGAAGAAATGCTCCCAGACGCGGTTCGCCACGCTCGTGGCGAAAAATGGATTCTTCGGCGAAGCCAGCCATTCGGCCAACACCACGCGACGATCCTTGCCCGTCACATCCGGCGTGTCGCCCCCCAGGAATTTCGGCGGCATCGCGCGGCCGCCCACCGGGTGCCCCACCTCGCCGCTGCCGGAATTGAAGACGATCGTTTCCCGATAGTCCTCGCCCCCCTTGCGGCCGATCTGCGAGAAGAAGGCGGCGAAGCTGTAGTAATCGTCCATCGTCCAGCGATCGAACGGATGGTTGTGGCACTGGGCGCATTGCGTCCGCATACCCATGAACACCTGCGCGACGTTTTCGGCGGTCTTCAAAGTGTCGCGTTCGATCTGATAGTAGTTCGTCGGCGGGTTGGTGAACGTGCCGCCGTTGGCGCCGAGAAGTTCCTGCACCATCAGGTTGAGCGGCATGTTCGACGAGATGCGGTCGGTCAGCCAGTTGGAGTAGAGAAACATCGACTTATAACTGACGTCGTTGTTGCTCTTCACCATCAGCAACTCGGCCCATTTCATGGCCCAGATTTCGGAGAACTCCTTGCGCTCCAGCAAGCGATCGACGAGCTTGGCCCGCTTCGCCGGATCGGTGTCGGCGGTGAATTCCTGAAACTCCTGCTCCGTCGGCAGCACGCCGGTGATGTCGATCGTCACGCGCCGCAGAAACACGTCGTCGCTGCACAACTCGCTCGGCTCGAGGCGCAGCTTGTGCAATTTGGCGTTCACTAGTTCATCGACGTAGTTGACGGGCGTCTCCGTGGGCGGCGTGTATTGCAGATCTTTCGGCAACACGAGAGCCTGGCTCCCCACGGTGTGCGTGGCGAAGCGGGCCATTACGAAGGCCTCGCCCCGATTGGCCGCCGTCACCAGGCCGTCCGCGCTGATCGCGGCCGAGTTGTCGTTGTTCGTAAGAAACACCGCCAGATTCGTCACGTCGCGATCGGTCCCGTCCGCGTACTTCGCGCGAGCAATCATCTGCTGCGTCGCGCCCTCGCCTTCGAGCACGAACTGCCGCGGATAAAGTTCCACGCTCAACACTTCCGGCACCGCGCTCGGATCATTCGGAGCGCCGGCTTCGAGCCAGCGCAACATGGTCTGGTAATACTCAGACTCCGGTGCGAAACGCTTGCCGCCCGAGTGCGGCACGGCGCCGATCGTCTTTTCCATCAACAGACTTTCCGCCGGCAACGCCAGGTTGATCCGCCGACAACTCAGTTCATGCGTGATGCGAAAATGATCGCCGTCCGGATCGTACCCGAACAAGGACAGGCGAAACCCATCCTTCCCACGTGCCGCCCCGTGGCAGCTCCCGGTGTTGCAACCAGTGCGCATGAAGATCGGCATCACGTCCAGCTTGAAACTGACGGGCCGATCCACGGTCGCTTGCTTGACGACCAGTGGAACCTGCGCCGAATGCCCGGCGTATTCCACTTGAATCGCGGCCTCGCCGTCGGCCACCGGATAAATCATCGGCCCATCGAAGCGCACCACCGCCGCATTTGTGGGAGTCAACGTCGCCTGCGCGGTGACATCGATCGTCACGCCGTCGCTGCGCGTGGCCATCACCACGAGCGGTTGCCGATCGCGCGACGTGCTCAATTCCACGTCGGACGGAAACACGTTGATCTTAGTGATCGTCGCCTCGCCGTGCGCGACGGCGATCAACGACATCCAGGCGAACAAAAAGACAGATGTACGTACCATTTCAGGAGCCAGCCTCGGGGGTCGGCGCGGGTGGTTGTTTAACGGCCTTCGCCTTCTGGCGATCGGCCCGCAGTTGTTCCAAACGAGTTAGCCGTTTCTCAGGCGGCGCTTCAGGCGCGGGCGCCACGGGCGCTTCGGCCGGGGCGTCGGCCTTCGGCGGCAATGGCTCGTCGATCCGCAGTTCGCCGGTGCCGATCATGTGCGTGATCGGCTCGCCGTCCTGCGTGAGAACCACGCGGCAAAGCAGCGTCACGTGCTTGCCGACCGGCGAATTCGCGGTGGTCGTCAATTTGAAGACGGCCTCGGTCGATTCCGGCGTGATTTCGTTCGGCGTCGTGGTCACTTCGTTCGGCAAGCCGAGCAATTCGACGGTCGCTTTGCCCGTGAACTCTTTGTTCTTTGCTACCTTGATGAAGAGTTCCGTCTCCTTGCCCTTCTCGACCGCGGCGGATTCGTACGTAAAGCCGACGTACGGCTCGGCCACGTCGAGCGTCGCCAGTTGCGACGACACCAGCACGCTGCCATTGCCGACGGGCGCGGACCCCATCACGGCGATCTTCCATTTTCGCACCTCCGCGCCGCCGTTGGCCGTGAGCGGTAGATTGATTTCGGTCGCGCCCTCGGGAATCGTCACGCTACTCGGCGAACCCACGCCCGGCGGGTTGTACAACATGTAGACGGTGATCGGCGCCGTGTAACCTTCCTGCCGCGTGGCCCGAATCTTGAGTTCCATCGAACCATCGCGCACGAGCGGCACCTTCGGCTCGACAACATCGATGCTGTACGGCGCCGCGGCGGTTACGGCCATCGCCGCGCGTTGCTCGGTGTGCGTCCAAACCGGAATGTTGTTCTGCCCGCGAACCATCGACGTGGTCTGTTCCAAGTGCCCTTCGATGGCGAGCGCCGGATCGGTGGTTTTCCCCACGATGTCGGCCAGGCGTCCGGCGATCGGCGCATCGGCCGCGGCGGTAAAGAGCACCGGTACGATCGTCTGATTCGCCGGCATGTTCTCAGTTTCGATCGTCACTCCCGGCGGTAGTTCCTTGACGTCGATCGCCAACTCGCCGCCGAAGTCCGCACGCGACGCGCTGACGAGCGCCGCGGTACGATTTCCTTGCGGAATATCGATCGTCACGTCGACAAACTGCGAGCGCTCCGGCAAGCCCATCACCAATCGCGGTTTGACCGGCGCGAGCTCAATTCGATACGCGTATGCTGGGCCGCCTTTACCGAGGTGATCGTTCACCGCCACGACATACTCGTCATCCTCCGGCAACGTCACGCGCAAGTAAGCGTCCGGCCCGCCGCTGTCGTCGTTCCCGGCGACACCTGCGCCCCCGATGCGATAGACGTTCATCACGGGATCGAGCGGCGAGCGAATGCCGCGAGCCAGTCCGCGAATTTCCAGCACCTGGCCTTTCTTCCCGGCGAATTTGAAGCAATCGACGTCGCCCGGCTCGGAGATCACGCCCCCAAGCGCCATCGGCGCTTCGAAAGATGTCGCTGTCGCGCCATCGTTGTTCGGCTCCGCTTCCAACGTGTTTGCCAGATCGCCTAGACGAAACACGTTCGCCGACGGGGCGATGCCCAGTTCGTCCTTGGCGAATAACCCGAATCGCGCCGGAATGTCGTTCGGCAGCGTCACTTGCTCCGTCTTCTCGCCGAGCAAATCGCCAAGCCAACGCACCGCCAGTGTTTCGCCCGGCCTACCGCCCGCCGGCACCGTGGCGTGCGGTCGCGGAAACCGGCCGACATGCAAGCGATAGACGCACGAGCTATTGCCGCCGTAGGCCGTCTCGCGCACCTGAATCACATATTGTCCATCTTCCGGGGCGATCATCGACGCGACGGAGTCCTGCCACACCAGCGCGTCGTCGTCATTGCGCGACAGCTCGAAACGCTTCAGGTCCAAGATCGCCACATACGGATCGTAGAACGCATAGCCCAGGCGAATGCCTTCGATCTCGGCGGTGACGCGTTCTCCTTTCTTCGCATCGACAAGGTAATAGTCGACGTCTTCGTTCTCGGTCACGCCCTCGATGGTTTGATCGAGCTCGATTTTCTGCGGCGCGGCGAAATCGTTGTTCGGTTCCACCTCGTTCACGACCGGCAGTGCGCCGACATAAAACGTCCGCAATTCGCTGATGCCGGTCGTCGTGCGCACCCGCATCGCATGGGCGCCCAGCCGGCAATCCGGCGCGATCGCCACTTTCGCGGTCACTGTTCCATCCGCCGCCGCCAGGCTCTTCACCTCGAACCCGGCGTCGTAGAACAGAATCTCCTCAGCGTCGGCCAATCGCCCGCCATTGAAGCTGAGATCAATCTCCGTTCCACGCTGCGCACCATAAGGCGTGATGGAACCCAGGCTGGGGCTGGCGGCCCGGGAAAACGCGGCAGGCAAACAGATAGCCAAGAGCCAAGCCAACCACAAAGCACTTCGCAATATCGACATCGGCGAATTCATCATGTGAATTGTCCACACAAGTAAGATTCACCACGGAGTCACGGAGGCACGGAGTAGGCGTCGGAAGGTAGAATTCATCCGACTATTCTCCGTGCCTCCGTGACTCCGTGGTGAATCCGAAGCGTTACGCCAACAATCCCTTCCGCACCTGCCCGCCGTCGACGATTTCGATCGGCCGGTCGCCCGGAGCCATCAGTTCCTTGTCGGCGACGATGCCCAGTTGGTGATACACGGTCGTCGCCAGATCCTGCGGCTCGATCGGTTCGTCTTCCGGCTCGCTCGCCACGGCGTTCGACGAGCCGAAAATCGACCCGCGTTTGATGCCGCCGCCGGCCAGCACCACGCTGAACACCTTCGGCCAATGGTCGCGCCCCGCGGTGCCGTTGATCTTCGGCGTGCGGCCGAACTCGCTAGACACCATCACGAGCGTCGTGTCGAGCAATCCTTGACGCTCCAGGTCGGTGATCAACATCGCGAACGCCTGATCGAACGCCGGCATCGAGCCGCGCATGCCCTGCGCGATGCCGTTGTGCATGTCCCAACCGCCATAGGTGAGCGACACCAAACGCACGCCCGCGGCCACCAGGCGACGTGCCATTAACATCCGCTGTCCGGCTTCGTTGCGACCGTACGCGTCGCGCAGCTCGGCCGGCTCGGCGTCGATATTGAACGCCTCGCGCGCCGCCTGCGAGCTGATCAGGCTATACGCCCGCTCGTAGAACGTATCCATTGCATCGAGCTTGTCCGACTCTTCCATCTTCTTGAAATAGTCGTTCACGGCTTCGAGCGCGGTCTTGCGGCGGCCGAAGCGATTGTCGTCGACGCCGCCCGGAAGATTGAGATCGCGCACCTGAAAACCGCCCGCCGCGGGGTCGGCCCCCAGGCTGAACGGTGCGAACGACGAACTGAGATAGCCCGTCCCCGCGAATTCATTCGGCTGATTCGGGATGCACACGTACGGCGGCAAGTTGTTGCGCGGGCCGTATTCGTGGCTTACCACGCTCCCCATGCTCGGGAACACCAGCGCGGGACTGGGCTTGTAGCCCGTGAACATGTTGTGCGTGCCGCGTTCGTGCGCCGCCTCGCCATGCGTCATCGAGCGAATCACCGTGATACGATCGGCGATGTCGGCCGTGCGCGGCAGCGTGTCGGAGAATTGCATGCCCGGAATCTTCGTCGGCACCACGCCCAATTCGCCGCGATACTCCAGCGGAGCGAACGGCTTCGGGTCGAACGAATCCTGATGCGCGATGCCGCCCGGCAAGAAGATATGAATCAGGCTCTGCGCCTTGGCTTCGATCGGGGCATAATTTTTCTGGTCGGCGCGAGCCTGGCGAACCTTGAATAAGTCGGCCAGGGTCAAGCCTGCGCCGGCGACGGCGCCCACGGTCAGGAATCCACGGCGGCTCGTAGCGGAGGACTTCATCGTATGAACTCCAAGTTCCTGTTAGCTGTGCAACAAGCCGCGCGCACATCGCCAGCGGCGATACGCTCGGAGCGGCTGAGTTTCGGGCAAGTTGTGCGAGGGCGCTAGTATGGGGGCGGGGCGTCTGGCTACTAACGCAGGTGGGTTGCGACGCTTCAAAGCCGAGCGGGCGCTCAGCGAAGCCAGTAAAAGGCTAACTAACCGCCAGGGCAATTGTCAACTATCCCAACAAAAGATAAATATACGTTGATATTTGTCCAAACAATCGAAATCCACGCCTCCGCGACTGCCAAGCACCTAGCACTTCGCGTTCCAGATTGTTTGCCGCCGTCCCCGGACATATCATGAGCGGCGGCGTTCGCCTCCCGGTTTGCTTCCTCGCGCCTCCCCACCAGGTATTTCCCCATGTCACAAGAATCCCCGTCCAACTCCGCCGACCGCACCACGCGCCGCACCTTTGTCAAAACCACCGGGGCCGCCGCGGTCGCCGCCGGCGTGCTCGGGCCGAGTATGGTTTGGGCTGAGGACAAAGCCGGCGCGAAGTTGCCCGTGCTCGGCGAAGGGGACCATACCTACGAAGTCCATCACGGTTGGGGCGAATTGCCCGATTCGATTCGCTGGGGCGAAACGCATGGGGTGGCCATCGACCAGGCCGGCCTGATTTACATCAAGCACATGGCGGTCATCGCCGAACCGGTCATGGACGCCATCGCCGTGTTCGATCCGGCCGGCAAGTTCGTCCGCTCTTTCGGCAAGGAATTCCACGGCGGCGGGCACGGCATTGATATCCGCAAGGAAGGGGGCGAAGAGTTCCTCTATCTCTGCGATATCAAGAACCGCGTCGTCGTGAAGACGAACCTGATGGGGGAACACGTCTGGCAGATGGATTACCCGCGCGAGGCGAATCTCTATCAATCGCTCGATCAATTCCGCCCGACGAACATCGCGTTCCATCCGGACGGCGGGTTCTACGTCGCCGACGGCTATGGTTCCAACTACATCCACCAGTACGACGCCAACGCGAAGTGGATTCGCTCCTGGGGCGGCGAAGGGACCGACCAAGGCAAAATGCGGACGCCGCACGGCATCTGGCTCGACAATCGCCCTGGCCGCGAACCGTCGATCGTCGTGGCCGATCGCGCCAACGCCCGGCTGCAATACTTCACCCTCGACGGCGACTTCAAGGAAATCGTGAACGGCGTCAGCTTCCCGGCACATTTCGATCTCCGCGGCTCGGAGATGTTGATCCCTGACCTGCATGCGCGGCTGACGATCATGAACGACAAGAACGAAGTCATCGTTCATCTCGGTTACGACCAGGCCTGGACCGACCAGGTGCTGGACAATTTCCAGGTCCGCGGCGACGTCTCGAAATGGCAGCCCGGAAAATTCATCCACCCCCACGACGCCTGCTACGACCAAGACGGCAACATCTTCGTCGTCGAATGGGTGCCGACGGGCCGGGTGACGAAGCTGCGGAAGGTGAGTTGAGGAAAGTCGGAAGTATGAATGATGAATGATGAACGGGGGACGTACCCTTTCCTCTCGTTCATCATTCGTCATTCTGCATTCATCATTCGGATCGATTCGCGCATGGATGCCTACGCCAACCCATTGAAGCGCAAGCTCGACGCCGGCGAGACTGCGCTCGGCTTTTGGGTCTCGCTGGAATCGCCTTCGATCACCGAAATCGCGGCTACACTGGGCTTCGATTGGGTGTTGATCGACGCCGAGCACGGGCAACTCGAATACAAGGAAATCATCGAGCACCTGCGCGCGGCGCGCGGTTCTCAGACCGCGGTGTTGGTGCGGATCACCGAGATTCAGCCGGGCATTATTAAGCGCGTGCTCGATCTCGGCGCCGACGGGATCATGGTCCCGCAGGTGAACACGCCGGAAGAAGCGGCGCTCGCCGTGCGGTTGGCGAAATATCCGCCGCAAGGCATCCGCGGTCTCGGCGGCGAGCGCGCCACGCGCTGGGGCTTGAACAAGGCCGAATATCTCGTGACGGCAAATCGCGAAACGCTCGTCATCCCGATGATGGAAACGCCCGATTCGGCCGCCAACATCGAGAAGATCGCGGCCGTGCCCGGCATCGACGCCGTCTATTTCGGCCCGGGCGATTTCTCGTCGTTCTCCGGCCATCTCGGCCAATGGGAAGGCCCCGGCGTGGCGGAGCAACTCCTTGCGGTGAAAGAAAAGCTGCTCGCGCGCCACATCCCCTGCGGCATCGCCGGCACGGATCTGGCCGATGCGAAACGCCGCGTCGAACAAGGTTTTCGCATGATCAGCATCGGCTCCGACACCGGCGCCCTCATCGCCGCCATGAAAGCCGGCCTGCAAGCGTTTGGTCGCTAGTCCGATGCGTGATTCAATCGTTTGCCGCCATCGTCCTCGCTTAAGCCCAGGGCAGGTCCTCGAAATCGATGCTATCGCCCACGATATTGAAGACCTGCCCTGGGTTTTTCCAAGCGTGCGCTCTTGTCCCAACAGACTGTGGGAGGCGTCTCCGACGCCGATGAAACGGACGTTGGCGATGTAATAACGGCAATATTGAGCAGCCACGTCTTCTCCATCGGCGACGGAGTCGCCTCCCACAGTTACGCGAACCACCCATGTAAAAACCATCGCCCGTCGTCGCGGCGGCGGTAGAGCCACGCGCGATGGCCGCGATCGGTCTCCACGCGGTAATAATCGCGCCGTCGTTGCGTCCCGCGCCACCAGCCTGACTCGATCCGCTCCGGACCTTGGCTCTCGGCGATCCGATACTCCTCTCCGCGCCAGTGAAACGCGCTCGGCGAGCCAGCGTCATTGATCGTGACCCGCAGCGACTGTCGCGAGGCCGGCAATAATTCCAGAGGACGCTCCAACGGTCGCCAGGGAATCGCCGCGCCGCGCGCGGCCGATCTCCCTTCGCGCAC
The DNA here is from genome assembly GCA_022844585.1 of Pirellulales bacterium. Classification (GTDB taxonomy): domain Bacteria; phylum Planctomycetota; class Planctomycetia; order Pirellulales; family JALHLM01; genus JALHLM01. Next base: position 13,711 of record JALHLM010000078.1, read on the forward strand.
CGCCGGCGTGGTGCGGTATGAATTTTCCGGCAGCGGATCCGGCGCCAATGCGGCCCGCACGACTTGCCGATGTCCCAGCCGTCCGACCAGCCGATTGACCAACGTGGCTAGTTCCCGCTTCGCCTCCGCGGAGGACGCCGACGAGGAGAACAACTCTTGTTGACGCAATTCCAAGCGGCCGGTTTCGGAAGCCGCGACAATCACCTTCGTCACCGGCGCGCGCAGCCGAGCCTGCTCCAATCGCAGCGTCACCAGCTCGATCCAATGCCGCGCCTCGGCGCTCGGGCGGAACAAGCGCACCGCGTCGCGCCAGGGCGGCTCTGGCGGCGTTTCCAAGGAGACCGTCAAGCACAAGGCCCCCAGTTGCGCTCCCTCTATCCGCTGCGCCAACTCCCGGCACAATCGCGCGACCACTTCCACGATCACCGCGTCATCGGCCACGGCAATCTCGAATTCCAGGCTGCTTTCCCAATGCTCCGTCGGCCGCACGCCGTTCAGCGCCTCGGCCCGCTGGCCGAAGAGCCGGTCCAATTCCCGCATCGTTTCCGGCCCCAGCCGCGCGCTGACTCCGGCGCGCGGCAGCCGGTCCAGTTGCCGCACTTCGCGAATGCCCAAGCGGTCGAGCGTCTGGGCGGCCGCGTCAGAGAGTTGCAGCGATGCGACAGGCAAGTCGAGCGCCAGCGCGCGCAGTTCTCCCGGCGGCGCCCACAGCGGTTGGCCGACCGTGGCGCGGAACCGCGCCAAGGCATAAGCCGCGGCGAAGGAATCGGAAGCGGCCAGTTGCACGCGCCAACCCTGCGCGGCGAATTGCTGCGCCACATCGGCGACCAGCTTTTGCTCGCCGCCGGCCAGATGCCCGACGCCGGTCACATCGAGCCAGATGGCGTCGGCCCCTTCATCCGCCAGCGCCACCGTGGGACTGAATTGATGACACCACTCCGCCAGACGTTCGAGGGCCTGGCGATCGGCCAGCGGATCGTGCTCGCGAATCAAAATCGTCTCGCGACTCTTTTGACCGCGCGTCGCCAACGCCCGGGCTTCGGCGAGCGGCATCTCGCACCGCACGCCCCGCTCGGCCAACACGTCGGAACAAGCCACGACGACCGATCCACGACGCCCCAAGCGTCGAAAGATCAGCACCGGCCGGCTTTCAACTTCCGGCTGGGCTTGCAGCCAGCGTTGCAGAGGCCAAGCGGGGAACCATACGCAGAGCGCTCGCCGCGCTCCCTCCGGGTCCCGCGATTCGATCCGTGAACCATTGGCCGGTGTCATGATGGATTCCTAAATGCGCGGAGCGACCACCCCAGCCCCCACGGGCATGCAGCAGTTCGACCCGCCAGCGACGAAACTCATCTGCGGATGGGCGCGGCTCGACCAGCAATCGAGCTTCGGCCCAGGAAGGCTCTTTCAGCGCCGCCGCGGGGCGGACCAACAATCCCAACACGCGACTCTGTTCGACCGCCAACTGCCAGCGCCGAAAGGTGGTGGCATCGAGCGCATCCGGCCAGGCCAACACCGCCGCCACGCCGGGGCAGCGCAAGGCCTGGTCGGTCGCCCAACGCGCCACGTTCCCCACCGGGGGCCGCACCCAAATCATCCGCCGCAGCGGGGCTCCCAAGGCCGCCGCCGCGGGGGGATAAAACGTCCCGGCCGAATCGATGACGACCAACCATCCCTCGTCTCCACATACCGCCCGGGCCACGGCCAATGCCAGGGTCGTGGCCCCGGCCCCCAGGTCCGTGGCGACCCATTCCACGAGCGAACCTGGCGAAAAACCTCCGGCCGGCATCAAGGCGTCCAACTGCGAACAACCGCTCGGCATTCCCTGTTGGG
>JALHLM010000079.1 GCA_022844585.1 Pirellulales bacterium
GCTTGCGCGTGGAACTACTTGACGCGGATCACGCACAACTAGCGGAAGTCGAATTGGCGTTGTCCGCGCCGGCCGGCACGACAGAGCACGAAACTCAGCACGCGGATTTGTTGACCGCAAAGTGGACCGCGCCGATCGCCAAACCGGGCTTCTATCGCATCCGCTCCAAGCTGACGCAGACCAATCGCCCGGTGCATGAGCGGCAACTCACGGTCGTCGTCTATGAACAGAGGGATTCCTCCGGCAAGAGCGAATTCGGCTGGAGCTTTCCGCAAGGGGAAGGAGACGTTCCGCTCGCCGAGTTGCCGCATCTGGTGACGATCGCGGGCAACGGTTGGTTGAAATTCCCCGTGTGGATGCACGCCGGCGACGAGCCGCGCGTCCGCGCGTTGACCGAATTGGTCGATCGCTGCGGCGCGCAGAACTTGCACATCGTGGGCCTGCTCAATCGACCGCCGGACGAAGTCGTGAAAGCGATCGGCGCCTCCGGCAGCATGACGGCGGCCGGCGTCTTCACGTCCGACCCTAAGCATTGGTATCCGGCCATCGAAAACGTACTCTCGCGCCTCGGGTTGCGTATCCGCTGGTGGCAACTGGGCGACGACGACGACACCAGTTTCATCGGCTTCGACGATCTTCAGGAACGCATCCGCGTCATCAAGCGCGAGCTGGACCGCATCGGCCAGGACGTGTATCTCGGCTTCGCCTGGGACTGGCTCGAGGCGCCGCCGCCGACCGATCAGATGCCGTGGCGATTCGTCACTTATTCTGGGCAGCCGTCGCTCGCGCCGGATGAATTGGCGGAATACCTCGACCCATTGCAAAATCGCGCCGATCGGCGTTGGGTATCGCTCTCGCCGCTGCCGGAAGGCAAGTACGACGCCACGACGCGTGTCGCCGATTTGCTGCGCGAGATGATCGCCGCCAAAGCGCATGGCGCAAGCGCGATCTTCGCCGCTAACGCGCTCGATCCAAAACATGGTTTGCTCGAAGCCGGCGGCACGCCTGGCGAGCTGTTCCTCCCCTGGCGCACGACGGCGCTGCAACTAGGCGGCTCAACCTACATCGGCCGCGTGGAACTGCCGGGCGGTTCGCGCAACGAGTTGTTCTCGCGCGACGGCGCCGCCGTGATGGCGGTTTGGAATGCTCAGCCGACTGAGGAGCGGTTGTATCTCGGCGAGAAAGTCCGGCAGTTCGACGCCTGGGAGCGCGAGATTCCGGTCGAACAGAACGGCCATGAGCAAGTCATTCAAGTCGGGCCGACGCCGACGTTTGTCGAAGGCGTGAATGAAGCGGTCGCGCGGTGGCGCAGCACGTTCACGTTCGACAACGCGCGCTTGCCGAGCGTGTTCGGTCAGCCGCACCGCAACGCCTGCCATCTGCGGAATCATTTTTCGCAATCGGTTACGGGGCGCGTGCAACTCGTTGCGCCGCAAGGTTGGTCAATTCAACCGTCGCGGTTCGAATTCAAACTCGCCGCGGGGGAATCGTTGGATCAACCGCTGGAAATCATGCTGCCGTACGACGCCTCGAGCGCTTCGCAGGACGTGCAGGCGGAGATCGAAGTTATGGCGGATCGCCGCTATCGCTTCCACGTCTTGCGCCGGTTGGAAGTCGGCCTCGGTGATCTGATTCTCGAAGCCCAAACGCGGCTCAACGAGTTCGGCGAGTTGGAAGTGGAACAGAAGATCATCAACAATACCGACCAGGAACTCGCCTTCCGCTGCTCGCTCTACGCCCCTGGTCGCCGGCGCACGAGCGTCGATTTGGAACGCATCGGCGAAGGGCAGGACACGCGGACCTACGTCCTACCGAACGGCAAGTCGCTCCTCGGCCAGCAACTCTGGCTCCGCGCCGAAGAACTGAACGGCGAGCGGGTGTTGAACTACCGCTTCGAAGCGTCGCCGTAGGGCAATGCTCGTCGCGACATCGTTCACCTGGGCACGGTGAAATCGCGGCGCAAGCGCGCCGATTCGTTGACAGCGAACGCCGCGTCAACGTATAGTCTCTTGGACTGACTTTCGCCTTAGATCGCTGTCTGGCGGCGCGTTCGACGGGCATGAGCAACGACGTCTCTTAACCCTGACTTTCTCATTTCCTCACAGGTCGCCCATGTCAGCCGAGCTGAAGAAGTTTCAAGGAGAATTCGCCGCCCTCCAAAAGGAAGCGGCGGCCGTCTACGAGGAAGACAAGAAGATCGCCGATGCGGAAATGAAGCTCACGGGGCTGAACAACGAGAACATCCTTGGCATCGGACGTCGGGTGCGCGAGCTGAAAGCCAAAGGCGCGACTGGTAAGGACATCAACGACTTCTTGAACGACAAGGAAACGAACCAGATCTACAAGAACGTCGTCGATGTCGTGGCGTCGCTGAAAAAGAACGTTCAGGAGAAGGTCGCCGTCGTGGCGTCCGCGAAGCAAGTGCTGAACAAGTTCGACAAGCTCAAAGTCAAGCTGCTGGATGAAGCCAAGGCGCGGAAAAAGAAAATCATCGGCAAGACGTCCGCGTCAGCGCCGGAAATGGAGGCGCTCGCGGACGAGATCGAAACTTTCTGCAAGACCGCGCCGGGCCGACTCGCAGACTCACTCGTCGCCATGTCGAAATTGAATCCGAAACCTTACTCGGACGCGAAGGTGCATGCGAAGATCGAAGCCGAGTTGGCGAAGTCGGCGACGAAGGTGGCGAGCGACGAATCAGGCGACAAGCGCAGGGACTTGGAACAGAGCTTAAATCTTCGATTGCTCAAAGGCAAACTCGGAAAGATGGTGAAGCTGTACGAGCAACTGTCGACCGACAGCATGGAATGCGTGACGGCGTTGAAATCGTCGGACCCCGCCGGCGCCAAGAAACTCCTGGAGAAGGCGCTCAAGACGCTCGACGAGATGGATGCCATTACCGCTCCGCTCAACGAAGCCTACGAGGACAACAAGGGCTACTTGAACGATCCCGAGTTCAGTTCGGGCGCCAAGGTGATCGAGATGTTGGGCAAGTTCACGACGCTGCAAAACAAAGCGTCGAAGACGGTCGTGACGTTGCAGAAATCGGTCAAGTAGCATGCGTCCGGCCAAGATCATCGCCCCCTTCGCCGTTTGCGCTGTGATGGGCGTGTGCGTAACGGCCGTCCTCGCCGAGCCGCCGCGCGGGTATTCGATTCCGTTGATTGATCTTGCCGCGCAAACCGAGCGGCAGGTGATTGTTGATCGCGAACCTGGGCAGTACCTGGGCCACCCGACGACCGTGCTTCTCGAAGACGGCCGGACGATCCTTTGTGTTTACCCCAAGGGACATGGGCGCGGGGCGATTGTCTACAAACGGAGCGCCGATGGCGGGCTCACCTGGTCCGATCGCTTGCCCGTGCCGGAGAGTTTTGCCACGAGCCAGGAGACGCCGACGATTCATCGCGTGGTCGATGCGGCCGGCAAAAAGCGATTGATTCTCTGGTCCGGCCGCTATCCTGCGCGGATGGCGGTATCGGAGGATGACGGCGCTACCTGGTCGGAGCTTCAACCGGCTGGCGATTGGGGCGGCATCGTCGTGATGGGGAGCGTCGTCGAACTCACAGATGGGCCCGGGCACTACCTGGCCATGTTCCACGACGACGGGCGCTACTTTACTTCCGACGGCAAAGAGAGTGACACGTTCACGCTCTACAAGACGTTCTCAACCGACGGCGGGCTGAGCTGGGATCGGCCCACGGCGATTTTCCAGCGCAGCGATGTGCATCTCTGCGAGCCAGGGGCGATTCGCTCTCCCGATGGTAGGGAGATCGCCGTGCTGTTGCGCGAGAATGCGCGGCGCCGGAACTCATTTGTTATGTTCTCGCGCGACGAGGGCCAAACCTGGTCCGAGCCGCGCGAGTTGCCTGGCGCGCTGACTGGTGATCGCCATACGGCAAAGTACGCGCCCGATGGGCGGCTGTTCATTTCGTTTCGCGACATGTGCCACGAAAGTCCGACCAAAGGCGATTGGGTCGCCTGGGTTGGAAGGTATGAGGACATCACGTCAGGCCGCGAAGGCCAGTATCGCGTCCGCTTGATGGACAATCACAAGGCGGCGGATTGTGCCTACCCCGGCGTGGAAGTGCTACCCGATGGCACGATCGTCACGACGACGTACGGGCATTGGACGGAGGGCGAAGCGCCGTACATCGTCAGCGTGCGGTTGCGGATCGACGAGCTGGACGCAATGGCGACAAAGGGAAAGTGAAGCTCAACCTCGGGCAAAAGAACTCCGCACGATAGGTCACGGCCCCGCGCACATCACCGGACCTCAGCGGTAGGTCAGGCACCGCCGCCAAAGCCCGACGGCACGCAACGAAGCCAACCGTCGTCACATCCCAAAACGCGGCCAGCGACGTGCCTGACAGGAACGACGCCGCAACCATGTCAGGCACGTATTCGGAACGGTTGGGATGTTGAACAGCGACAATTCGAGGCGGCGATTTCGAGTTCCGCGGCGGTGCCTGACCTACGGGACAGGACTCACTCAAGCAACGTCCGACGCTGCCAATTGAGCGAGATTCCGATCTTCTTTGAGAATCTGCCGTTCCAGTCGACCTCGAATCCTTCGGCCCGAAGGCATTGGCATACTTCACGAGCAATGCCGAGCGCGCGTACTTCGTACTCTTCTGGAGCAACGTTCGAACGGTCTGGCGAAATCCAACCATATGCCAGGTAGACAGAGATTTCGGCGCTTTCTGACAGCGACTCAGGCAGATTCTGGTCAATGAAAAAGGCGTAACCGCGCAGACGGTCGCGAAAACCAGGATGACGTTCGTCGATTTCGTCGATCCGCTCTGGAAAATCGCTCCAAGTACACGTGTCGCAACAGGGCGAGGCTTGCCAAAGGACGATGCCTTGGTCGCGCAAAGCTGCTTCTACACGATCGAGTCGATCGGAATCCGTTTCTTCAGGCCATGCTGCCGCCTCCGTCGCAACTCGTGCGACGGCGCTCCGCATTTCATTCTCTGCGAACTGAATGAAGGAGTCGCGCTCGCTTTCGGGGCAATCCTGGTCGATGAACACCGCGCGGTACAGATCGAGAATCTCGTGTTGATCACGCTTGGCTAGACGGACTTCGCCGAGTATCGCCCAACGTAACGTCGCGCGAAGGTTTTCACGCGCTTCGTCATTCCATGGTTCGTCGTCGCTCATATAAGTTCTCAGGATCGACGCCGCAACCAAGTCAGGCACGTTGTTTGGGACAGTTGTGGACGTCAAATAGCTCTCACGCGGGCGGCGATTGCGACTTCGGCGGCGGTGCCTGACCTACGGGATGGACCGGCTTGGCTATCGGCGTTGCCAACGGAAATCAGGCAGGTGGATACGCTGTGAAAAGCTGCCGCTCCATTCGACTCGCAGACCGGCTCGTTCCAGTTCCTCGCGAACGATGGCGCCGATCGCTGCGCCTCCAGACTCTTCGTCGTCTGGATTGGTCGGTCCAAATGCAAGGAAAAGTCCTCCTCCGTCAATGGCTCGCTCTGCGTCCTGGCTGTGATAGAAACAATAGCCTTTCACAATCGAAGGTTGAACGTGATTCGCCAAGGCACTTTGAAAATCTTCGTACCCTTCGCTTTGCGTATTTCCAGCGTCAAATAGTGATATGACGCCTCGCAGATTCAGATTGGAAAACGCCGCTTCCAGCCGGTCAAAATCGGTGACCTGCGGCCACGATCGCACTTCATCGCTAAGCGACGCAGTTGCCGCGTCTACCTGCGCTTCGACCTCGAAACGATCGAGTTCTCCAGGCTCGTACATCTCTTCGCAGAAGATATCCACGAGCCTTGCGCGATCGAATGCGCGCGTGCGGACCAACACATCTATTTCATGAACGACGTCTTCCGGCAACATAAGGCAACGTCCAAACGCGTTCTTCGGTTGCAAGCCTACTTCTCCTCCGCCCCCGTATCCAGCACCGCCAGGAACGCCTTTTGCGGGATGTCCACGCTGCCGATCGACTTCATGCGCTTCTTGCCTTCTTTTTGTTTCGCCCAGAGTTTGCGCTTTCTCGTGATGTCGCCGCCGTAGCATTTGGCGGTGACGTTTTTGCGCATGGCGGAGATCGTTTCCCGGGCGATGATGCGGCTGCCTACCGCCGCTTGGATGGCGACTTCGAACATGTGGCGGTCGATTTCGGCTTTGAGTTTTTTCGCGATCGCCCGGCCGCGGCGGTCGGCGTCGCGCTTGTCGCAGATGATACTGAGGGCGTCGACGCGATTGCCGCCGACCAGCATGTCGAGCCGCACCAGGTCGGCCGGGAAATAGCCGACCAGCTCGTAGTCCATCGTGCCGTAACCGCGGGTGATGCTCTTCAGCCGGTCGTGCATGTCGTAAATCACTTCCGCCAGCGGGAGGTCGTAGACCAGCATCGCGCGCGTGGGCGAAAGGTATTCCGTGCGGACGTACACGCCGCGGCGATCCGAACAGAGCTGCATCATCGGGCCGATGTACTCGGCCGGCAGCAGGAAGTTGACTTTGACGATCGGCTGGCGGAATTCGTCGATGTCCCCCGCGTCCGGCACGCGCTGCGGATTGTAAATGCGCAGCGTCTCGCCGTTCCGGGTGAGAATTTCGTACGTCACGTTCGGCGCGGTCTGCACCAGGTCGAGATCGGCCTCTTGCTCCAGCCGTTGCTGGATGATCTCCATGTGCAACAGGCCGAGGAACCCGCAACGGAACCCGAAGCCAAGGGCGTCGCTGGTTTCCGGCTCGAACTCGAAGCTCGGGTCATTGATGCTGAGCTTGGTGAGCGAATCGCGCAGCTCTTCGAAATCCTGCCCGTCCGAGGGATACAACCCGCAGTAGACCATCCGCTTCGGCGCCTGATAGCCGGGGAGCGGTAGCGCGGCGGCGTCGCCGGGAACCGAGACCGTATCGCCGACGTGGACTTGCTTGATGTCCTTGATGTTGCAGATCAGATAACCGACTTGCCCGGCCTGGAGTTGTTCGCACGGACGGCGCAGAGGGACGAACTGGCCGAGTTCCAGCACTTCGTGCGTGGCGCCGGTCTTGAGGAAGCGAATCTTCTGTCCCTTCTTGACGACGCCATTCATCAAGCGGACGTAGGTGATCGCGCCGCGGAACTCGTCGTAATGCGAATCGAACACCATCGCCTGGAGCGGTCCGTTGGGATCGCCTTCCGGCGGCGGAATCTGCGCGACGATGGCCTTCAACAGGTCCGCCACGCCGATGCCGGTCTTGCCGCTCACGGCGACGACGTCGTCCGGCTCGATGCCGAGCACTTGCTGCATCTCTTCTTTGACTTCATCCGGCCGCGCATGAACGAGGTCGATCTTGTTGAGCACCGGCACGATGCGGAGATCGTGCTCCATCGCGGCGTAAGCATTGGCGACCGTTTGCGCTTCGACCCCTTGGAAGGCGTCGACCAGCAGGAGCGCGCCTTCGCAGCAGGCGAGCGAGCGCGAGACCTCGTAGTGAAAATCGACGTGGCCGGGCGTATCGATCAGGTTCAATTCATAGCGCGTGCCGTCGAGCAGGTACGTCATCGCCACGGCGCGGGCTTTGATCGTGATGCCGCGTTGGCGCTCCAGCTCCATGTCGTCGAGCAATTGCTCGCGGAGCTCGCGCTTTTGAACCGTTCCCGTGGTTTCGATCAACCGATCGGCGAGCGTACTCTTGCCATGGTCGATATGGGCGATGATGGAGAAATTGCGGATATGCTGACAGCTAGGATGCGGCAAGGACGTCGGAGCCTCGGGGATTTTTACTGGTTCCGGCGCACGATATTGTGCGAAGGATGAACTCGGAACGCGGAATGATCTACACTAGCCCGACGCGCAAGCGAGGGGGCGTTGGCGGTGGGGCTGGGTAAACGTCTTACTCAGCGCCACGGTTGCTCCCCCTCGCTTGCGCGTCGGGCTAGTGTCGTTACTTCTACCGGCGTGCTCAGTTTCGCGTTCGGAAGTCCGGCTTCATCCTTTTTCCCTATGATAATCCGCCCGCGCGATTCCGGCTGCGCCGATGAAGCCGGCGTCGCCGCCGAGGCGGGCGTAGTCGATGACGGTTTTTTGCGCGGGAATGGGGAATGCCCGCTCGTCGACTTCCTGTTTGACGCGCTGCAGAAACCGCCGGCCCAGCTCCGTTTCGTGGCCGCCGAAGGTCATCGCGCCGCCGAGCACTACGCCGTCGGGGTCAATGGTGTGCATCAGGCTCACCACGCCGACGCCCAGGTACATGGCGGTTTCCATAATCAGTTCTTCGGCGAGTGAATCGCCCGTCTCGGCCGCCATGCCGATCAGGATTGGCGTGAGTTTCTCACCGTTGTCTAACCGATGGCTCAAGGAGCTCTTGCGCCCGCTATCGAGGGCTTCTTGCGTCCGTTTCATGAGCGCCGTGGCGCTGGCGTAGCCTTCGAGGTGCCCCTTGCGGCCGCAATTGCAGACGCGGGCGTCCGCCTGGTAGTCGATGATGATGTGGCCGCATTCCGCGCCGTGGCTGTGCTCGCCGTCGAGCGAGAAGTTGTTGACGATGATCCCGCCGCCGATGCCCGTGCCGAGCGTCAGCATGACCATGCTGCGGAAATCCTCACCGGAGCCGACCCAGAACTCGCCATAGGCGGCCGCCCCGCCGTCATTGGCGAAGGAGACCGGCAGCCCGCTGTAGTAGCTGACGCGATCGCGGATCGGGAAATTGTCCCAGCCGGGCAAATTGGGCGGTTCGAGCAGCTTTCCGGCCGGGATATCCATCGTGCCAGGGCTGCCGAGACCGACACGGACCACGCGTTCCCGCTCGGCGCCGGCTTGCTTGATGGATTCCAGCACCGCCTCGCCCATGCGTCGGGCGGCGTCCTCGGGCCCGGTGCGGGGATCGGTTGGCACGCTGACCCAGGACATCGGCCGGCCCAGGTCGTCAACGAGGCCAACTTTGATGTTCGTCCCGCCCAGGTCGACGCCGGCAAAAAACGGCGGCTTGGCGGCCGTGGCGGAAATGAGTTGGCGGGTGGACATGACCGTATTTCAAGCGAGCAAGGATGCGGCAATCAGGGGCAAACGCCGATCGCTCGAATATACGGGAGGGCGCGGCGGGGGGCAATTGAGCGTGCGGTGGGGCCGAGCGTCGCGTGCGTTGAACGCGACAGTAATCTGCCGTGCGAGAAAGTCATGCATTCAACGATCGAAAGTGAGCGAAGCACGAGTTCAAGGTTCTTCCGCTTGAAACCGCCCATGCCGCAGGAATCGCGTCGTGTACTGCAGCACGTCGTCGTGGTAGACGAGCAACGAATGCGTGCACGAGATGACTACGAAATCGCTCGCGCCGTCGAGGCGGGTTTCTTCGACCGAGAGCGTGCCGTCGTCGTCGCCGTCGATCGTGAGGTTAAAGCCGGATTGATTGCCGAGGCCACCAGCGATGATGCCGAATTCGCCGGGGGGCGTGGCGAGCGTGGCTTCAAGTTCCTTCCAGTCGGGGCCCATTTCTTTGACCGTGGGGCCCAGCGTGTTAACGAATAACTTGCTCTCCGCCCAGAACTTGGCTCGCTCCGAGCCATGATTGGGCGGCGCGAGCATGACCATGCGGCCGATGCGATCGCGCGTTCGACGATCCTTCGTTGCCGCGGCCAAGTCGGCGAAGTAACGGCGTGTGACGAGATTGCCCAAGCTGTGCGCAACAAAGTGCAGCTTCTCCGCTTCGTCGAAGCTGCGCACGATCTTCGCCAACGTTTCGGCGTGATCGGCGACCGTGCCGGACGTGGTGGAATAACCGACGTCGACCACCGTGAAGCCGGACTCGCGGAGGTGCTTGACTAGCGAGTGCATCGCCCAACGCCCGCTGCCGAGGCCGTGCAGGACGATCACGACTTCACCCGTCACGGGCTTAGCGTCGCCGCTTTCGCAGGCCGCGTCGAGGCGGTGCTGGCAAACAGATTGAACGCCCCAGGCTTGCCGGCGCTCGTTGTCATCCAGCAGTCGATAGTGCCCGGTGAGCACGTTCTGCTGAATGCGCCAGCCGCCGATGATCTGCGTGTCGTTCCAATACTGGAGTCCGCCCAACGTTGGCACGGGCACGTTCGGCAGCTCGCCGCGCGCGGCCGCGAGGATTTCGTCGGCGAGATCCTGGGCCGCGGGTTCGTCGCCACGTGACAGCGACGCCAACGAGACGCAAAGCGTCACGCAGGCGAACGTGCTCCGAAAGAATGTGACGTCCCGGCACATTGAATCGGACTCCCGGTGCGGTGATTGCTTTGCGCTCAGTCCCCGCGGAGACGCAGTCCTTGGATCGTCAGCTTTTCGCGGACTTCCGTCAGGCTCGTGACGCCGAAGTTTTTGCACTCCAGCAGTTCGTCGCCGGTGCGGCGCAGCAGATCGCCGATGGTGACAACGCCCAGACGGATCATGCACTTACGGGCGCGAACCGAGAGATTCAGATCGGAGATCGGCTTGTTGAGCACGACTTGCTCGTCGGCCGACATCACTTCCGGCTCGAAGGTGAATTCCGGCATCGGGCGCTCGTGCGCGAACTGGCCCAATTCCAATCCCTTCGACGCCATCATCTCCTTGATTTCGACCAGCGAGGTTTCGCCGAAGTTTTTGCTGGCGAGCAATTCTTGCTCGGTCGTGCGGGCCAGGTCGCCCAAGGTGAGCAGGCCCATCTTCTGCAAGCAATTGCGGCTGCGCACCGAGAGCTCGAAATCGGTGACCGGGATGCTGAGCACCTGGCTCATGCGGTCGCGGCGCTTCTGGGCGTCTTCGTCGAAGAACATGTCGCCGGAAGCGCGGGCGTCCTTGTAATACAGCCGGGCGCGCGGCTCGTTCGGGTGCGCTTCGAGAATGCGTTGGTAACACTGTACAGCGCGATCAAAGCGCTGGCCGTCCTCGTAGAGGACGCCCAGGTTCAGCAACGCGCCGATGTGGCTTGGAAACCGCGTGGCCGAACGCTCATAGAGCTTGAGGGCCTCGTCATCATTGCCGCGGCGATCGTTTTCGAGGGCCAGACCGAAAAGCGCGCCGGCATGGGCGGGATCCGCCTCGACGGCCCGCTCGTAGAGCGCGACGACTTCCGAGGGATTGTTCCCGAGGGCTGCGACGGTCGCCCCGCGTTGATACAAGTATTCGGCGGTCTGTTCGATGGCGCCGGACAAGCTGTCCAGGGTTGCCAGCGCGTCCTGGTGACGACCGGCCTGGCGCAATGCTTCGACCTTGGCCAACGTGGCGAGGCCCACGTCGTAGCCGCCCTTGGAAGCCTTTTGGTAGGCCTCGATGGCATCGTTGTATTGTCCTTGCGATGCGCGGGTGCGGCCCAGGTAGAACTGAGCCAGTGCGCCGCCGTCGGCGGTGCTCAGCGTTTCCGCGGCACTGCGGTAGCGGCCGAGCAGGTAATAGCAGACACCCAGCCGGACCTTACTGGCCGGCGTCGCCTCGCGAACTTCGAGCTCCTGCACGGCCTCGCGCAGGACCCGATAGTTGGCAAAATCAGCGGAGATCGTGGCCGTGATCTGCTGGATTTCCTGAGGGCCGAACACCGAACCGTCAAGCACAATTCCCTTGAGATCCGTCTGTGGTGCGACCTGCATGGACACGATTCCCCCTGACTGCGATTACCAATGGAAAATGCCCCACGACCGCGCGGGCTTCCTCGCCCCAGTCGCCGAGCCAATAGAAGCGGGTCAAAACGCCGTAAGTCCTTTGCCAGCGGACCCGAAGCCAATCGGGTCATGCTATCCGTGTACCGAAATCCTGTCAACGGGCGGCCGGTCGAGCCGCCCGGATCGCGGCGAATTGATGCGTTGTAAGCACTGCTGAATATTATGCTTACAACGAATTCCGCGTCCTTCCAAAGGCCACAAAACCGAGACTTTGTTCTGGCTAGCGGAGGGGGGATTGGTAGAATGAAGGGACGGATCGCCCAGTTCTCTGGGTTGGCGTTCCCTGCGCCGCTAATCGTTTTCCGGCAGGTTGCTATTCGATGTCGTTGATTATTTTACGCAGCTTGTTCTTGATCGTGGCCGCGGCGGTCGGCGTGACGATCATTCGGTCCGGCGTGCTTCCGGAAGAAAACCTATGGCTGCCGTGGCTGGTGTTTCTGGGCGTGATCGGCCTGGCGGGAGCGATCATCGCGGCCGACGTGTTCATCCGCACCAAGCAACTCGACATCATCTCGTCCGTCTACTTTGGTCTCATCGTGGGCTTGTTCTTGGCCTACGTGGGGGGCTTCGCGCTGACGCCACTGCAGTTGTCGGACATGGTCCGCAATCAGGCGCAGTTGGTGATGGCGATGATCACGTGCTATGTGTGCGTTAGCCTGTTGATTCAAACGCGCCATGATTTCCGCTTCTTGATTCCCTACGTGGAATTCTCGAAAGAAGTTAAGGGACTTAAACCGTTCGTCCTGGATACGAGCGTCGTGATCGACGGGCGAATCGCCGACGTGATCGAAGCGAAAGTACTCGACAGCCAGTTGATCATGCCGCGCTTCGTGTTGGCGGACCTGCAGGCGATCGCGGACAGTTCCGATCGCATGCGCCGCACCCGAGGGCGCCGCGGACTGGACGTGCTGAACCGGTTGCGCTCGAACACGGAAGTTGATTTCCAGATCTACGATCGGGAACTGCCGGAATTCGCGGGCCAGCCAGTCGACCTCAAGTTGGTGCTGCTGGCCAAGCACCTGGACGGCAAGGTCGTGACCAATGACTACAACCTGAACAAGGTTGCGCGCCTGCACGGCGTCGGCGTGATCAACCTGAATGACCTCGCCAACGCGCTGAAGCCGGTCTTCCTGCCCGGCGAACACATCGAAGTTCGCATCGTGAAGCCAGGCGAGGAATTCGGCCAAGGGATTGGCTACCTCGATGACGGTACCATGGTCGTCGTGGAAGCAGGTCGCGACGCGCTCAATCAAATGGTGCGGGTAGCCGTAACCAGCGTGCTGCAAACCAGTGCCGGACGCATGGTGTTCGGCAAACGCGAAGCCGGCGCGAAAGCGTAGCAACCGTTCCTACGCAAATTGATTGTTTGCGCAACGATCTTACGAATTCTGGCTTTGATACTGGCGCCTGATCGACTGGTGAGCGAGTTCGCCCTCTTGCTCGCAACCCACATTGGGGGATGGCTTCCGGGACTCCCACTTCTCTGGGTTGCCTATGGCTTTTTGCGCGATGCCTTTACCAAGCAAGATTTAACGTCGAGGGATCGCAAGTTTTGACACAACAGCTTTTCAGATGACAAACGCGGTGTATGATGTGAGTGTGCTGTCCGGAGGGCTGTCGTCCGACCAGCTAACGGGGGAAAAATGTTAATGCGGATTCATTGGACTTCGAGGCATTACGTCAAAGTACTGCTCTCGGTCCTAGCGGTTTGGTCTACAGCGGGCGTGTTCAAGCTAAGTTTGCAGCACGCATTATTCGGGCAAGGTCCGTCACCAGATGGTTGTCGCACGACTTGCCTTCCGGTCCCTTCAGGCGACGTCGGCGTCGCCCCCCAGTTCATAGCCTGGCCGTTTGACCGCGCGGCGCGCGGCGCGGAACCTGAGAAAGCGGAAGCCAAGCCTCAAGAAGACGGGCCCCTATTCGACGGTAAGACGCTCGACGGTTGGAAGGAATCCGAGTTCGCAGGGCAAGGCAGCGTCGAGGTCGTCGACGGTCAGATCGTGCTTGGCGTCGGCCAGGATATGACCGGCATTACTTGGGATGGCGGCGAACTCCCGCGCACGAACTACGAAATCGAAGTCGAGGCGATGCGCGTCGACGGCGCCGATTTCTTTTGCGGACTGACGTTTCCTGTCGGCGAGCATTCATGTTCTTTGATCGTCGGCGGTTGGGGCGGCACGATCGTTGGTTTATCCAGCATTGATCGCTTCGACGCCTCGATGAATGACACGACGAAGTTCATGAGCTTTGATAAGAATAAGTGGTACAAGATTCGGCTCCGCGTTACGCCAGAGCGAATCGCGGCTTGGATCGACGACGAACAGGTCGTCGATTTCGAAATCAAGGCGCACAAGATTTCCATTCGCGTGGAAGTACAAGCCAGCGAGCCTTTGGGCTTCGCCTCTTGGCAAACGTCGGCCGCCTTGCGGGAAATCCGCTTGCGTCGACTGGACGCGGCGCAAACGGCGCCGCCCTCGGAAGGGCAGGTTCCGGCGCGCGAATGAGCGTTGAGGGCGGTCAGGCGCGTCGCCTGGCCGAGACGTTTCCGTTGCGAGATCGCGGCCGACACCGTACCGCCTAGCGCGGCACTCGCATTGATAAACAACAAGGATACATATCATCATGGCCAAATCGCTTGATCAATTGTCGGAGCTGGTTCGTCACACGGAAGCCCGCTGCAGCGCGGATCGCCTCAACCGCCAGCTAGCCGAAACCACTCAACGACTATCCACGGCACAGGAAGCCTATCGCGTCGCTTCCGAGCGCTCCCAGCAAGTCAAGCGCGTACGGCAACCGCAATTGGAAGAGTGCGCCATTGACGACGCCAAGTTGAACGAGTTGCTGCCGAAGATCGCCCAGCTCAAGAACCACCTTGAGTCCTGGGAACAGGCGCAGAAGTTGGTCGCCGATTCCCGTGCGGAGATCGCACAGCGTCGCCGCGACGCGGAACAAGAGCTACAAGGCGTGCTGCAAGAAGAAGAGGAGACGCGCAAGGTGCTGGTCGAGGCCCGGAAGGCCTACGAGGAAGTCCGCACCGAGATTGAGCGCTTGCAGCCGGACGCCGACGCAACGCTGTCCGAGGGGGATCGGTTGCTGAAGATGAGCGCGACTTTCTTCCCGGAAGGGCAGCTCGAAGCCCTGGAGAAGGAAGTCGATCTCGTTTCGACCCATTTCGACATGCTTTCGCGCGAAGAGCAGATGTCGCAGTTGATGGTCTGGGTCGGTCGCGTGCGATTGCTGCAAACCAAGGAATTGACCGAAGAACTGCATGCGCAGAGCCGGCGCGTGTTCCGCAAGCTGGTCGGCATCTCGAAGGAACACGAACCCGGCTTCATCGAGGCGTTTCAGCCGACCTTCAAGACCAACTGGGAAGTCTATATTCGCGACGCCGAGGAACGGGTCAAATCGTCGGCGGAAGCGCGACACCGGCGCGCGGAGCAGGAACGCTCGATGCGCGATCGGCAACTGCAAGAAGAAGATCGCCGCCGCGCCGCGCGCGAAACCGGTCGCCAATTGATCGACGAACTGCGGGCCGCGATCTCGCATTTCAATCTGCCGGGAGAAGGCGCCGACGAGTTCCGCGATTTGGTTACGCAAGCCATCGCCGTCTGTGGTTCATCGGACGACGAAATCCTGGAACTCGTGATGCCCTACAAGGAACTGATCAACGAAGGCGCCGATTTCCGCGCCTTGCGACGCAACCTGGAGCGTTTGCAAGAGGCGGGCGCCGACAAGGACAAGCCGCTCATCGACAGTTGCGCCGACGTTCGCACGTTCACTCAAGGCCTGACCGCGCTGATGATCGGCGGCGTGGCCCGCGAGGATGTGCGCCGGCAATTGCAGCGGGTG
>JALHLM010000080.1 GCA_022844585.1 Pirellulales bacterium
GGAATTCTTCGAAAAGCACATTCGCCCCGTGCTGGTTGAGCGGTGCTATGAGTGCCATTCCGGCCAGGCAGACGAGCCCGACGCCGGGCTGAGACTCGATTCCCGCGACGGCGTGCTGCAGGGCGGCGAAAACGGACCGGCCGTCGTTCCTGGCGACCTCGATCAAAGCCGCCTTCTGCGGGCGATCTCGTACAACGACGTCGACCTGCAAATGCCGCCGGACGGCAAGTTGCCGGACGAGGCGATCGAACATCTGCGCGAATGGGTGCGCCGCGGAGCGCCTTGGCCGGAAGAAGCCGTTGAACCAACGCCGACGACGGAGTCCAAGGCCTCGTTTGACTTGCAAGCCCGCAAGCAGGCTCATTGGGCGTGGCAGCCGATCCAAACCGTCGAACCGCCAGTCGTGCAAAACGCATCCTGGCCGCGCGGCGATGTGGACCGGTTCATCCTCGCCAAGTTGGAAGCCGCCGGCATCGCGCCGGTCGGCGAGGCCGATCGCCGCACCTGGTTGCGGCGCGTGACGTTCGATCTGATCGGCCTGCCGCCGACGATCGACGAGATCAATGCGTTCGTGGCCGATGATTCGCCGGCCGCGCACGAAAAAGTCGTCGATCGCCTGCTGGCGTCGCCGCATTTCGGCGAGCGGTGGGCGCGGCATTGGCTCGACCTGGTGCGCTACGCCGAGAGCAAAGGGCACGAGTTCGATTACGCGGCCCCGAACGCCTGGGAGTATCGCGACTACGTGATTCGCGCGTTGAACAACGACGTGCCGTACCACGACTTTGTCGTCGAGCACCTGGCCGGCGACTTGTTGACGGAGCCGAGGTTGCATCCGACCGAACGGTTCAACGAGTCGATCATCGGCACCGGCTACTGGTTTCTCGGCGAGGAATTGCATTCGCCGGTCGACACGCGACAAGACCAGGCGGATCGGTTCGACAATCGGATCGACGTGATGTCGAAAACATTTCTCGGACTGACCGTGGCCTGCGCCCGGTGCCATGACCATAAGTTCGACGCGATCTCCAATCGCGACTACTACGCGCTGTTCGGATTCCTGGAAAGCAGCAGCGGGCGACTGGCGCGGTTCGACACGCTGGAGCAGGACCGCCAACTGGCCGTCGAGTTGGACGCCATTGATCGCGCGGCGCAGCAACCGCTTCGCGCCGCCGTTGCCGCGGCGTGGCGTCCTACGGCGGAACGGCTCGATGCGTATCTGCTCGCCGTGCGCGATCTGTTCGCGGATGAGAAACTCGTCGTCGACGACGTCGCCGCGGAACGCGGGTTGGACGCGCGGGTACTTCGCGCCTGGGGACGGCGGTTGACGCATGCCAAGGAAGACGCTGACGATCTCTTTCACGCTTACGCAAAGGCGATCGCCGCACCGGATCAAATTGCCGAGGCGCCGGCGGCGAGTTGCGAAGAGGCGACGCCGCCGTCCAACGAAATGATCGTCGACTATGCGCAACTTGCGCCGGACCGGTGGCTGCCGGACGACGTGAGTTACGGCCTCGCGCCGCGACCGGCGGGTTCAGTAACGGTCTCGCGCGGAACGAGTGCGCCGCGCATCGAGTTCGCGGAACGCGGCGCTGCGGTCTTTGATCCGGCGTGGGACGTGCGCACCTTGGCGGCCGAACACCAATTGGAACCGGGCGCGGTCGGCAACGTCGTGCGGCCGGGGCGGACGCTCAGCACGCCGAACTTCACCGTGCAGGGCAAAGTGTATGTGCTCGTGCGCGGCGTAGGTCAAGTATATGCGACCGTCGACCAGCACGCGCTCCTCGCCGGCCCGCTGCATGGTGTGCTCGTCGGAGGGTTCAACACCGAAGGCGCATGGCGCTGGATCGAGCGTGACCTAAGCGAATACGTCGGGCGCACGGCGCATCTGGAGTTCACGCCTGCTAAGGATCAAACCATCGAAATCAGCGCCGTGGCGCAGGGAGCGACGCCGCCGGCGTCTCCGGAAAACTCATTGGCCAGTGTGGTGAACGTCGACGTCAGCGCCACGCCGGAATCGATCGCCGCCATGTTTCAACAACGCTTCGCGGCATTGCTCACTCGGTTAGAGGTTGCGGGAACCATCGGCGACGACCTCGCTGCCCAAGACGCGCAGTTGGCGAATTGGGCGCTCGCGAATCCGTCGCTGTTCACGTCTGAACCCGACGCCGCATTTGCCGATGTCGCCGCGTTGGCCGACGCATGGAAGGCCAGACGCGCGGAGGTCCTGGCAAGAATCCAGCCGGAATCGCGCCTTTGCCTGGCGATGCAGGACAATACTGGCGTCGACGAACACGTGTTCCTGCGCGGTTCCTGGAAAAATCTCGGCGTCGCTACGCCGCGTCGCGGGCTGGAAGCGCTCTACGGCGACGCGCCACTAGCCACCGGCGTCGGCAGCGGGCGATTGGAACTGGCACGGCAGCTGACCGACGCCAAGGCGAATCCATTGTTGCCGCGCGTGATGGTCAACCGCGTCTGGCATCACCTGTTTGGGCGCGGCATCGTGGCCTCGGTCGACAACTTCGGCGTGATGGGCGATGCGCCGACGCATCCAGAGTTGCTCGACTATTTGTCCACGCAGTTTGTGCGCGATGGTTGGTCGATCAAGCGATTGATCCGCGAACTGGCGCTGTCGAGCACGTATCGCCTGGCGTCCCACGGCGATTCCGCTGAGGCGTCCGGCGATCCGCAGAACCTGTTGCTCTCCCGCGCGCGCGTTCGCCGACTTGAGGGCGAGGCGATTCGCGACGCGATGCTGCAAATCTCCGGCAGTCTGGATCGCCAGGCATACGGGCGATCCGTGCCGACGCACTTGGATTCGTTCATGGAAGGCCGTGGGCGACCTGAGCAAAGCGGCCCGCTTGATGGCGCGAATCGACGCAGCATCTATCTCGAGGTGCGCCGTAACTTCCCCTCGCCCATGATGCTGGCGTTCGACACGCCGATTCCATTTTCCACGGTCGGTCGCCGCAGCGTTTCGAACGTGCCGGCGCAATCGTTAGTGATGCTCAACGACCCGCTGGTGCATGAACTTTCGGACCGCTGGGCTCGGAGAATCTGTGCCGAAAGTGAAGGCCAAGCGGTGCGAATCGACAGAATGTACGAGGAATGCTTCGGGCGTTCGCCCACGGATGCCGAACGCGCGCAATGCGAAGCGTTCGTGAATGTGGCCAGCGAAAACGCCTGGAAGGACCTGTCGCACGCCCTGTGGAACGTGAAGGAGTTCGTGTTTGTGAACTAAACTGGGCACGAACCACGATTGATCCACATCATGCACTGCCGCCACTACATCCCAACGCCGCACTCTCGCCGCGAAATGCTCACGCGCTGCGCGAATGGCTTTGGTGCCCTGGCCTTGGCGGCGCTGTGGGCGGATGAATCGCGCGCGGCGAGCGAGATGCCGCGCAACGCCAATTTGACGGCGCTGCATCATGCGGCCAAGGCTCGCAACGTCATCTTCCTCTACATGGATGGCGGCCCGTCGCAAGTCGATACGTTCGACTACAAGCCCATCCTCGAAAAGCATCACGGCGTCGACCCCAGCACGTTGTTCAAAGTCGAGCCCACGCAGTTCGACAACGTTGGCGCCATCACCGCCTCGCCGTGGAAGTTCAAGCAACATGGCCAGAGTGGCGCCTGGGTGAGCGATTTATTCCCGCACGTCGCGCGGCATGTCGACAAGTTGGCGATCGTCCGCTCGATGGTGGCGCAGTTTCCGGAGCACACGAGCGCGAACTATTTCCTGCACACCGGCACCGGCATCCAAGGTCGCCCCAGCATGGGCGCCTGGACCAGCTACGGTCTCGGCAGCGAGAACGCCGAGTTGCCCGGCTTCATCGTGCTGAACGGCGGACTAATTCCGCCCGGCGGCATCGACAATTTCAACAGCGGATTTTTGCCGGCGGCTTATCAGGCGTCGATTTTCCGCAGTGGCGATCCGCCACTGGCGAACATCATTCCGCGCGAGAAGTCACCCGAAGAGCAGCGCCGGAAACTCGACTTGATTGCCGCGCTCGATGGCGACGCGCAAGCCCGCCACGGCGCACAACCCGAGATCGAGGCCGCCATCGCCAACTACGAAACCGCCTTCCGCATGCAGACCGCGGTGCCGGAATTGATGGATCTCTCTGGCGAAACGGCGCTGATGAAACGGCTATACGGCATGGAGGCGGGCTACGAACCGACGCGGGTTTTCGCCGCCGAGTGCTTGCTCGCGCGGCGTTTGATCGAGCGCGGCGCGCGGTTCGTCGAATTGACCTGTCCCAAGACGGGCGGCAACGATCGCTGGGACCAGCACGCCGGATTGAAACAAGGGCATGAGGCAAATGCGCTGGCGGTCGACCAACCGATCGCGGCGCTCCTGGAAGATCTGCAAGCGCGGGGATTGTTGGAATCGACCTTGGTCGTTTGGGCGGGCGAGTTCGGTCGCACGCCGTTCGCCCAAGGAGACGGACGCGACCACGATCCGTTCGGCTTCACGATCTGGCTGGCCGGCGGCGGCGTGCGTGGCGGCACGGTGTACGGCGAGACCGACGAATTCGGCTACAAGGCGATTCGTGATCGCGTCGAAATTCACGACCTCCACGCCACGATGCTGCACTTGCTCGGCGTCGATCACAAACGCCTCACGTTCCGCTTCGGCGGCCGCGACATGCGGCTGACGGACGTGCATGGAAAAGTGGTTGACGGAATTCTGGCTTGAACCGTGGCGCAAATGCCTTGCATCTCGGGCAGTGTGATGACGAATCCATTCCGGCGATGGTGGCGTTCTGTCCTTGTCGCGACGGCGGCGATGCTCGTACTTGTGTATGCGTTCACGCGAGATAGCAAGCATTGGACGGTGCATGCGGAACGCATTCAAGTCGGCGGGGCGGAGCGCACCTTTCGAATCGTTTTGCCCGATTCGGACATGCGACCTGCGATGGCTTTTCCACTGGTGATTGCGTTTCATGGCATCGGCGATACCGCAGAAAGCATGGCGGAATCAACGGCCTGGGACCGCTTGGCTGGTGAGCAGCAATTCGTGCTCGTTTATCCGAATGCGCGTGGCGGCAGTTGGGAGATCACTGATCCAGACGAAGCCACGTCTTCGCCAAACGCCGACATCGCATTTGTCGATACTCTAGTCAAGCACGTTTCGGCGGACTACCCGGTCGATCGTGACCGAGTGTATCTCATCGGAATGTCGCATGGTGCGGCGTTTGTCCGATTGTTATCGGCATCGCGACAACAGCTATTCGCCGCCGCGGTCGCACATTCCGGCAGCGAACCGAATTTCATGGGCGACGACGCAAGTGCATACATCCTGCCGACACTCTTCGTTGTCGGAGACGCGGATTCCGTGCCGACGGTAGAAGACGTAACGCTCGCGGCTAAGCAACACGCGGCGAAAGGCGGTGCAACGGAATTAATCGTTGCACAGGGCGTCGGCCACGCTTGGGCAACAGATTTTAATGCGACGATGTGGGACTTTCTTGCAAAGCATCGCCGCGAGTCCGGTGCAGGCGTCGCTCGCTAGATCATGGACTTGGCGTATAATGACGCTTCGTTCCAGCAGGTTTCGCGACGGTACCAGATAGCGGTCACTATGAACTGGCGCGCCATTTTCGGCTTACGTTGCCCCCGTTGTTTGCGGGGTAAGGCCTTTCGTTCGCTGTTGGTCATGCACGAGCATTGCCCGGAATGCGGGCTGAAGTTCGCGCGGGAACCCGGCTTTTTTCTGGGGGCCATGTACTTCAGCTACGGCCTCGGCATTCTGGCGTCACTGCCGATTTGCGCGGTGATGTTCTACCACGAGTATTCGCCCTGGGCGATCTTCGGCGTGGTGATCGCTCAGCTCGCGCTACTGTCGCCGCTGTTGCTGCGCTACTCCCGCGTGGCCTGGCTGCACTTCGATCAGCGGTTCGATCCGCGCTAGCGCTTGTGACTACTTCGACGTAGCCAATGCATCATTCCGCGGCCAGTCGATAGCCGACGCCGAGTTCCGTCAGCAAATAGCGCGGCTGGGCCGGCTGGTCTTCAAGCTTTTGTCGTAGCGCCGCCATAAAGACGCGCAAGTATTGCGTTTCGTGCGCGCTGCCGGGCCCCCAGACCTCTTTGAGCAACTGGCGATGCGTCATCACTTTGCCGGCATGCCGAACCAGCAGCGTCAACAGTTTGTATTCGGTGGGCGTAAGATGAACTTCGCGATCATGCAAGGTGACGCGTCGCGCTGCCTGGTCGACGCACAGTTCGCCGATTTGAAACACCGCCGCGCCTTCGTCTCCTACCGCACGCGCGGCGTGGCGCAAAGCGACGCGCACGCGGGCCAATAGTTCTTCGATGCCGAACGGCTTGGTGAGATAGTCGTCGGCCCCGGCGTCGAGCGCGAGGACTTTGTCCTGTTCCTGCCCGCGGGCGGAGAGTACCACGATTGGCAACGGCGACCAGCCGCGGATGTTCTTGATCACATCGAGCCCGTCGCCGTCCGGCAAACCCAGGTCGAGAATCATCAAGTCGGGCGGTTGCATCGCCGCTTGCGTGATCGCCTCGCGCACGGTGGTCACTTCGTCGAGACGGAACCCGTGATGTTCCAACGAGACTCGCAGAAACCGGCGGATTTCCGGCTCATCTTCGACGACTAAGATCCGCGCGGGGCTGGTCATGCGGCGCCGGTGGGTTGCATGGCGGCTGCGGCAGTCGCGGTAATCGGCTCGCTCGTGCCAAGTGGAAGTGCGAAACGAAAACATGCGCCGCCACCCGTGCGATTCTCCGCCCAAATGCGTCCGCCATGCAAGTCCACGATGCCGCGGCAGATCGCCAGGCCGAGCCCCACGCTGCCGGGCAGCCCGTCGGGAGTGGCTCGGTAGAACTTGTCGAACACACGTTGTTCATCGCCGGGGGCGAGTCCGCGCCCGCGATCCGCGACTTCGACGACGACGTCCTTGGCGCGCGCCTGCACCGAAATATCGATCGCCGCGTCCGGCGGAGAATATTTGACCGCATTTTCCAGCAGGTTCATCAAGACCTGTTGGATCAACACGTCGTCGCAAGGCACGAGTGGCAAGTCGGGCGGCAACCGCGTGGAGACAGGATGATTCGCCAGTCGGCCCGTGAGTCGCCGCAGTACGACGCC
Source organism: Pirellulales bacterium (assembly GCA_022844585.1). Lineage (GTDB taxonomy): Bacteria > Planctomycetota > Planctomycetia > Pirellulales > JALHLM01 > JALHLM01. The sequence goes on from JALHLM010000080.1 coordinate 7,112, forward strand.
GATGATCTCCTCCAGCGATTGCCATTCCTTGTTGAGCGTCATCGCGCCCCCTTCAAGGCGGGTCATATCGAGGAGATTGGCCACCAGTCGATTCAATCGATCGGTCTCAGCGTAGATCGACTCGGCTAACTCGCGGCGCGTGTCGGCGGCGAGTGTTTCATGCTCGGCGATGAGCGTGCTGCTTGCCCCGGCGATCGCCGCCAGCGGCGTGCGCAAATCGTGCGAAACGGCGCTCAGCAAACTGTTCCGCAACCGTTCGGCTTCGGTCTGCATCTTGGCTTCATGCGCTTCCAGCGCAATTTGATCGCGCTCGATCGCCTGGGCGATCACACCGGCGCACGTTTCCAGCAGGCGAAACTGCTCGGGGTCGCGGTAGACGATCAAATCGTCGCAACGGATGCCCAGAGCGCCGATCACGCGTTGCGAACCTTCGAGCGGTACGAACAACGCGGATGCATTCGGCAGCGTTTCAGTTCCGGCGCCGGCGACTTGCGCGTGGTTTGCCACCCAGTGGGCCACGAGCGGGTTAACGGGATGGCGGGCAATCTCGCTCGCGGCGCCGAATCGCGGCGTCACGGCGCCAGTCGGCTCGCGCAGGTAGATGGCCACTTCGCCACGGAAGATCTCGGCAAGTTGCTTGCCCGCGAGTTGGAGCAAGAAGTCCGTCCCGGAAATTTGCGATAGGCTGCGCGTCAGGTGGTAGAGCGCCGCGGTGCGGCGCTCGCGAATGCTCGCGGCAATGACTTGCGCCTGCAACCGCGCTGTCAACGTGCTGATCAGAATGCAGATAATCAGCATCACGACGAAAGTGAGCAGGTACTCCGAATCGCTGACGGCGATCGTGAAATAGGGCGGCACGAACACCACGTCGAACAGAATCACGCTGGCCATCGTCGCCGCGAGCGCCGGCCCGCGCCCGTAGCGCACCGCCACCAGCGCCACGCCGAGCAAGTACTGCATCACGATGTTGGCTTCGGCGAGACCCCATTCGTGAAACAGCCAGCCGACGAGCGTACAGACAGAAACAATCAACGCCGCGCGAAGGTAGCCGTCCCACCTTTGCGCAGGTCGGGCTGACACGGTAGGTTTCCGAGGCGCGAGCGGTTCCCGCTCGCCGTGGATCACATAGACGTCAATGTCGCCGCAATCTTGCAGGAGCCGCTGCACGACGGAGCCTTGCCGGAACCTGCGCCACCAATTCTCCGCCGTCTTGCCGACCACGATCTTGGTGACATTCTGATCGCGCGCCCAGCTCAGGATCGTTCCCGCCACGTCCGTCCCGACAAGCGTATGGGTCTCGCCCCCGAGTTGCTCCACCAAGCGCAGATGCTTGGCGATCCGCTCGCGCACCTCGGGCGATTCCGCTTCCGCTTGGCCTGTATCGACGGAAACGCCAAGCCATTCGGCGTCGAGCGCCGTGGCCAATCGTTTCGCCGTGCGGATGACACGGACCGTCGTGGGACTTGGGCCGATACAAACGAGCACGCGATCGCTGGTGGCCCAGGGCGATTGGTCCTTGCGCAGCGCCCGCTGCCAGTCGACTTCGCGATGCAACCGCGCCGCGGCCTGGCGAAAGGAGAGCTCGCGCAGCGCAACGAGGTTCGCCTTCTGAAAGAAATTCTGGATCGCCCGCTCGGCCTGTTGCGGTAGATAAACCTTGCCGGCCTTGAGTCGATCGATCAATCCTTCAGGCGTAATATCAACCAATTCCAGGTCGTCGGCTTGCTCGACCACCGAGTCGGGCAGACGTTCATGTACGACGACGCCGCTGACTTTGGCGATGACGTCGTTGATACTCTCGATGTGCTGGACATTAAGCGTGCTGTAGACATCGATGCCCGCATCGAGCAATTCCTGCACATCCTGCCAGCGTTTATTGTGCCGGCAACCTTCGGCATTGGAGTGAGCCAGTTCGTCCACCAGGATGAGCTTGGGTCGCCGGGCCAACGCCGCATCGAGGTCGAACTCCAGCAAGTCCACGCCACGGTACGGAATCCGCAACGGCGGCAACATGTCGAGGCCGGCGAGCAAGGCTTCCGTTTCGGCGCGGCCATGCGGTTCAACATAACCTACAACCACGTCCACGCCCGCGGCGCGTTCGCGCTGCGCGGCCTGCAACATGGCGAACGTTTTGCCGACGCCGGCGGCGTAACCGAAGAAGATCTTCAGCTTCCCCCGCCGCGCCGCCGATTCCGCGGCAGCGACCCGCTCCAGCAACGCATCAGGATTCGGCCGGACATCGTCCATAAATACAGCTTAGCGTCACTTTCGTCGGTAGCCGAGGTCTGTGACCTCGGGGAGACAGCGTTATGGCCCGCGAAACACGCGAAACACGCAAAAAAAGGATGGCGGAAGAAGTTGCGGAAACTACGGTCGCTGCGCGGCATCCAGGGCGAGATTCAGTTCGAGTACGTTCACGCGCGGTTCGCCCAGCACGCCGAACGTGCGCGATTCCGTGTGAGCGGCGACGAGTCCGGTGACTTGTTCCTTACTCAGTCCCCGGGAATTGGCGACGCGATCAATCTGATATTGCGCCGCCGCCGGGCTGATGTGCGGATCGAGTCCGCTCGCCGAAGCGGTGACCAAATCGCCCGGGACGGGGCCGGTTTGCGTGGGATGGGCGGCGCGAACGGTTTTCACGCGCTCCGCGACCGCGTCCAGCAGCGCCGGATTGATCGGACCTAAATTGCTACCGGATGAGCCAGCGCCATTGTAGGCCGGGCTTGTGGCGGATGGTCGGCCCCAGAAGTAACGCGGATCATCGAACGACTGGCCGATCAGCGAGGAACCGATGGCCGTCTCGCCGCGCATCACGACGCTGCCGTTCGCTTGGTCGTGAAACAACACTTGCGAAACGCCCGTCACGACGAGCGGATAGAGCACGCCGGTAATCAACGTGAGGATGGCGTACATGATCACGCCCATCCGAATACACTGCGTCATGAAAGCACCTGTAGTCAAGTCTGGCAGTTAAGTGTGATTGATGTGACGGCTCAAGTTACTCGCGACTCTCGATCCAGGCTCCGGCGACGGCCCCCGCTGCGGCGCCCACGCATGCCGGTGCGAAGAACCAGCCAAAGAATGCGCCGATCAATGCGCCCACGACGAATCCCGGTACTGCGTAGATTGCGGCGACAAGGATCACATGGTTGCGTTGCGGTCGATTGCGCCGCCCTGGGGTTCGCCCGGAGGCCGGCCTTTTAACGGCGGCTCGCGACACTCGGGATGGTGATCGACGGGAAATCAAAAAAGTAGTCTCGGACATGACATGCCTCATGTCAGTTGGAGCGCGACGAGCGCCAAGTCGACCAACTTGATGCCGATAAACGGCACGATCAGGCCGCCGAGCCCATAGATCAACAGGTTGTCGCGCAGCAATGTGGCCGCGCCGACCGCGCGGTAGCGCACGCCGCGCAACGCCAGCGGAATCAACAGCACGATGATCAAGGCATTGAAGATCACCGCCGAGAGGATTGCGGTCGACGGTCCCAGGTGCATGATGTTCAACCGGTTGAGTACGGGGTACGTCGTCGCGAAGGCCGCTGGGATGATGGCGAAGTATTTCGCGACGTCATTGGCGATGCTGAACGTCGTCAGCGCGCCGCGGGTCATCAACAGTTGCTTGCCGATCTCGACGATTTCGATCAACTTCGTCGGATTCGAATCCAAGTCGACCATGTTGCCGGCCTCTTTCGCGGCCTGCGTGCCGGAATTCATCGCCACGGCCACGTCCGCCTGTGCGAGCGCTGGCGAATCATTCGTGCCGTCGCCGGTCATCGCCACAAGGCGGCCGCCGGCCTGGTATTCGCGAATCATCTTGAGCTTTGCCTCGGGCGTAGCTTGCGCGAGGAAATCGTCGACGCCCGCCTCGGCTGCGATCGCAGCGGCGGTGAGCGGATTGTCGCCGGTGATCATCACCGTCTTGATGCCCATGCGCCGCAGCTCAGCGAAGCGCTCGCGAATACCGCCTTTGACGATATCTTTCAGATAAATCACGCCGAGCGGCCGATCGTTCTCGGCCACGACCAGCGGCGTGCCGCCGCGTCGGGCAATCTCTTCGACCTGTTGTTTCAGTTCCGCCGGATATCGCCCGCCGCGCTCGCCGACGAATTGCTCGATCGCCTCGGCGGCGCCCTTGCGAATCTGCTTGCCGTCAATGTCGACGCCGCTGATCCGCGTTTGCGCCGTGAACGGCACGAACGTGGCGTGCAGGTCGTGAATGTTGCGCCCGCGCAGCCCGTATTTCTCCTTGGCGAGCACGACCACGCTGCGCCCCTCGGGCGTTTCGTCGGCCAGTGACGCGATCTGCGCGGCGTCGGCCAACGAGCCGACTTCGACGCCGTCGACGGGGACAAATTCCACGGCCTGTCGATTGCCCAGCGTAATCGTGCCGGTCTTGTCGAGGAGTAGCACGTCGACGTCGCCGGCCGCTTCGACCGCGCGCCCCGACATGGCAATCACGTTGGCCTGAATCATCCGGTCCATTCCGGCGATACCGATCGCCGAGAGCAGCCCGCCGATCGTCGTCGGAATCAAACAAACCAACAGTGCCACCAACACGGTCACGGTGATGGGCGAACCTTGGCCCGCGGCGTCGACGCTATAAATCGAGAACGGTAGCAGCGTGACGCACGCCATTAGAAAGATGATGGTCATCGCCGCCAGCAGAATGTTCAGCGCGATCTCGTTCGGCGTCTTCTGGCGTTTCGCACCCTCTACGAGCGAAATCATGCGGTCGAGGAACGTCTCTCCGGGATTGGCGGAGATCCGCACGATCAACCAATCCGACAACACGCGCGTCCCGCCAGTGACGCTACTGCGATCGCCGCCGCTCTCGCGAATCACCGGAGCGCTTTCGCCCGTAATGGCGCTTTCGTCCACCGACGCGACACCTTCGATCACCTCGCCGTCCGCCGGAACTTGCTCGCCCGCGGAGACCAAAACGACGTCTGCCTTGCGCAGCGCCGAGGCGCTGACTTTCTGCGAGGCGGCCCCGTGGCGCGGCTCGGCGAGCTTGTTGGCCGACACGTCACGCCGCGCCTGACGCAGAGAGTCGGCCTGGGCCTTGCCGCGCCCTTCGGCCATGGCTTCGGCAAAGTTCGCGAACAGCACCGTGAACCAGAGCCAAACGCTGATCCCGAAGATAAACGCGGCCGGCGCCTCGCCTACGCTAACCAGGGCTTGGAACCAGAGCCCCGTCGTCAGCAAGCTGCCAACGAACACGGTGAACATCACCGGATTGCGCACCTGGTGGCGCGGGTCCAGTTTCTTGAACGAATCGACAATCGCCCGCCGCACAATCGGCGGATCAAACAACGGGCGAGCTTTGGTTTGAGCGGACATGGGGTTGATGGTTTTGCGGTGATGAAGTGGCTGAATGGATTTATGGACGAATCAAACGATGAATGATGAATGCAGAATGATGAACGGTCGAGGAATCCGCCTCATCTTCAATTCATCATTCATCATTCGTCATTCTGTATTTTCTATTGCGTCATCATTAACTGTTCCACGATCGGCCCGAGCGCGAGCGCTGGGACGTAAGTGAGAGCGCCAACGATGACCACCACGCCGACCAGCATGGCCACGAAGAGCGGCGTATGCGTCGGTAACGTGCCCAGTCCGACGGGCGAGACTTTTTTCGCGGCCAATGAACCGGCGATGGCGAGCGTCGGGATGATCAGCCAGTACCGGGCGATGAGCATCGCGATGCCCAGCGCCAGGTTGTAGAACGGCACGTTCGCGCTCAGGCCGGCAAACGCGCTGCCATTGTTGTTGCCGGCGGACGTGAAGGCGTACAACACTTCCGAAAAACCATGCGCGCCGGGATTGTTGAGGTTTCCTTTCAACTCGCTTGTGTCCGCGGCGTGGTATTCCAAGCCCGGGCCGAGTACGGCGATGGCGGTTCCCGTTAGCACGACGAAGCACGGAATCAACACAACCAGCGACGCCATTTTCATTTCGTAGGCTTCGATCTTCTTGCCGAGATATTCCGGCGTGCGGCCGACCATCAGGCCCGAGATGAACACGGCGATGATCGCAAAGGCCAACATGCCGTACAGCCCGCTGCCGACGCCGCCGAAGACGACTTCGCCCAGCTGCATCAGCCACATCGGCACGAGTCCGCCCAGCGGCGTGAACGAATCATGCATCGAGTTCACGCTGCCGTTCGAGGCCGCCGTGGTGGCCGTCGCCCAGAGCGTGGAATTGACGATACCATAGCGGGTTTCCTTCCCTTCCATGTTGCCGCCGGACTGCGTGGCGCTGGCCGTTTGTTCCACTCCGAGGGCCGCCAGCTTAGGATTTCCCGCCTGCTCACTGAGCTGGCAAGCGATCAACAGCGGGACGAAGATGACCAGCATCACCGCTAGAATCGCCCAGCCTTGCCGGCGGTCGTCGACCAATTCCCCAAACGTGAAGCAGAGCGCGGCCGGAATCAGCAAGATCGATAGCACCTGCAGGAAATTACTGAGCGGCGTGGGGTTTTCGAACGGATGCGCGGAGTTGACGTTGAAGAAACCGCCGCCATTGGTGCCAAGCTGCTTGATCGCAATCTGCGACGCCGCCGGTCCTAATGGCAAGGTTTGTTCCGTGACGCTCGACCCGTCCGCGTTCGCGATCGGATCGACAACAGAGACCACCTTGTACTCGGCAAACGATTGCACGACACCTTGCGAAACCAGCGCGAGCGCCAGCACCGTCGACAGCGGCAACAAGATGTAGATCGTCGAACGCGTCAGATCGACCCAAAAGTTGCCGATCGTGGCCGCCGAATTCCGCGACAGCCCGCGCACGAACGCTACCAGCACCGCCATGCCGGTCGCCGCGGAGAGGAAGTTCTGCACACTGAGTCCGACCATCTGCGTCAGATAGCTCATCGTCGATTCGCCACCGTAGCCCTGCCAGTTCGTGTTCGACGCGAAGCTGACCGCGGTATTGAACGACGAGTCCGGTCCCACACCGGGCAGCTTTTGCGGATTCAGCGGCAGCGCGCCTTGAAAGCGTTGCAGCGCATAGACCGCCAACAGGCCGACGAGGTTGAACATCAATGCTTCGACCGCATAGCGTTTCCAGCCGGTTTCTTCGCTTGGGTTCACGCCCGCCAGGCGATAGATCCACGCCTCGCACTTGCCGAGCCGCGATTCCGGTCCGAACAAGCGTCCTTGGTAGACGCGCGCCATGTACAGCCCCAGCGGCTTGACCGCCAGCAGCAACACGGCGAAGTACAAGGCAAATTGCATCCAGGCGTTCGCGGTCATGAGTACCACTCCGGCTTCAACAGGGCGACGACCAGGTAGATCATCAAGCCCAGCGCCACCAGGGCGCCAATGAAATAAATGGGAGACATGTTTTCCTTTCGTACATGAGCAGCGTGGGCGGAGGCTACCGCAGTCGTTCGCACAACCACACCAGCCCGGCGGTCGCCGCCGACAGCACGCCCAACGTCAAGAACACCGTGAGTTCCATGGCTCCCTCGGGAATTGATTTCTCTCTCTTCGATGAAATCCTAGCGGTGATGGCACAAAGTTGGCGTCAATACCTGGGGCGGGAGCATAAAGATTGCGTTAAGACGTCCGTCTTGAAGGCGATTCCCGTCCGCGGGACCGGCTTGCCCTGCCCCCGTACGGCGACTACGGTAGTTCCAGCATCGATTGACAGCCGCTCCAAGTCGGAAGCCCCCGCCATGATGTTTCACCTGCCGCGTGCGATCCTCTTGCTGCTCGCGATGGCCGCCTTTGCCGTCGCCGACGACATCACCTTCGAACGGGTCTTCGGTCCCGAAGTGCCGGGCCGCTACAAACATCCGGCGGCGATCGAGGAGCTCGCCAACGGCGATCTCTTGCTCGTCTACTATGGCGGCGAAGGAGAGTATCAAGGGGACACGGCCGTTTTCGGCTCCCGGAAACGCCCCGGGGACAAGTCATGGCCCGCGCCCAAAGTGATCGCCGATACGCCGTTTACCGGCGACGGCAACGCCGTCGTCTGGCAAGCGCCCGACGGCCTCGTGTGGCTGTTCTACGTCTGCCGCTTCGGTGAGACCTGGTCCACCTCGCGGATCAAGGCCAAGGTCTCGCGCGACGGCGCGGAGACCTGGTCAGACTCGATGCTGCTGACGCTCGAACCAGGCACGATGGTGCGCAATCGTCCCATCGCGC
>JALHLM010000081.1 GCA_022844585.1 Pirellulales bacterium
GCTCCCAGCGGCTCGGGGGCAGTTCGAGCGTGGTCACGCGGGGATTGCGTCGGCGGCGAGGATTGCCGTTGGCCATCGTGGGTGCTGCGTCCTAGCGGCGGCGCTTGGGTCCGTCGTCATATGCCCGGACGATGTCCTGCACCAACCGATGGCGCACGATGTCCGCGTCGGAGAGTTGAATCTGGGCGATGCCCTGGATGCCGCGCAGCCGCTCCACGGCGTCGATCAATCCGCTGCGTTGATGCGACGGCAGGTCGATCTGCGTGATGTCGCCGGAGACGACGATCTTCGAGCCGTGTCCCATCCGCGTCAGAAACATCTTCATTTGCGCGACGGAGGTGTTCTGCGCCTCGTCGAGGATGATAAACGCCTCGTTCAGCGTGCGTCCCCGCATGTAGGCCAGCGGCACCACTTCGATCACGTCCTGTTCGCCGTAGCGCTTGATCTGATCGTGGTCCATCATCTCCCGCAACGCGTCTTTGAGCGGCCGCAAATACGGGTTGATCTTGGCTTCCAGATCGCCTGGCAAGTAGCCCAGGCTTTCACCGGCCTCGACCGCCGGGCGCACCAGCACGATTTTGCGAATCAATTCCTGCTTGAGCGCCGAGACCGCCATGGCCACGGCGAGATACGTCTTACCGGTGCCGGCCGGACCGGAGCAGAAGACCACGTCGTGGGCGCGGATCGCGTCGACATAGCGTTCCTGACCCATCGTGCGGGGGACGATCTTCCGCGTCGCCGCGAAGACGTCGATCGCCACGGCCTTGCGGACCGCGCCGCCGTTGGTAAGCGTGGCCAGCGTGCGCTGCACGTCCTCCGTCGAGATCTCGCCGTGGCGCTGCGCCAGGGCCTTGAACTGTTCCAGCACGTCGGCCGCTTTGGCCACTGGCGCGGCCTCGCCGCGGATCAGGATTTGGTCGTCCCGGGCGGTGATGCTGACCCCGAGCGCGTTGCGAATCGCACGCAGGTGCTGGTCGCCCGGCCCAAACATCGCCAACAGCGTGGGCGGGTCGACTTTCGAGATGGTGGCTTCACTCATCCAAGAACACGCCGGTCATCACGTCCGGCGCAAGGACAGACAATTCAACACTGGGTAATTTAACCATACCGCTCGCGGCGGGGCCAGCGGCCAACAGGAATCGCTTCGCAACGCGTTGGCCGGGCACAACTTACGGCGCGAAGAATCCGTCGCTACGGGCCGGCCAATCCGCACGACCAGCACCAATAGGCGACCGGCGCGGCGAACATGATCGAGTCCATCACGTCGAGGACGCCGCCAAAACCCGGCATCCACGCGCTGGAATCTTTGCGGCCCACATCGCGCTTGATGAGCGATTCCGCCAGGTCGCCAAACGTGCCGGCCAGGCCGACGATCAGTCCGTACAACAACCAGCGCCCGTGCGCCATAGGCCCGATCGGCCCGGTGTTCGACGTCAACATGGGGAACAGCCACGCCCCCGACAGCCAACCGCCAAAGCACGCCGCGAGCAATCCCCCCGCCGCGCCCTCCAGCGTCTTGCCGGGGCTGAGCACCGGCGCCAGCTTGTGTTTGCCGAACAGTCGCCCCAAGGTGTACGCGCCGGTGTCGCCGAGTTTCACGATGAGCACGAGCGACAACAGCGCTGGGATGCCGACCGCGCCTCCTTGCAGCAACCGCAGCTTGGCGAGAAACGCAAACAGCACTCCCACGTAGCCGACGATCAACCAGCCGCACGCCAGTCGCTCCATCACCACGCCGGGACGCTCGTAGCGCCGCATCTCCCCCAGAAACAGCCACAGCACCGCCGCGGCCAGGATGCTCGAGTCGAGCTGAAAACTCTTTGCCTGCGGCGCGACGATCGGCAGCCAGTTCACGGCCACGAGCGCGAGGTTCACCCCGTATAAGGGCCACGCGAGCGGTTTCAGTTCTCGCGCGGCGAACAGCGCGAGCAACTCTTGCGTCGCCGCGAGGGTAAGCAGCGACAGCGCCGGCCACGTCACCCACACGCCCGGCGGCGCGGTGCGATGATCCCAAACCGCCAGCCCAACCAGCGCGGCGATCAACAACGCGCCCAGAACAAGTCGCCAACGTAACACGGGGAGCTTTCCAAAAAAACGAGCAACGAGGGAATGGATTGCCGAGCCCCACTAGCCCGTAGCGCCAGCAAGGGAGAGTGGACGTCGGTTACGGTGTGGGAAGAAACTCTAAGTTGCCCTAGAGCGAGCCACACAGAGTTTCGTCCTGTCTTGTTCGCGATGTCAATTCTCCCTCGCGTGCGCTTTTTGAAGTTGCGCTTTTCCTAAGACTGAAGGATGGGTGCCTGGGGCAGGGGCGAAAAACGCGCGGCGTGCGACGTCCCGCGCGCTGGGGCTGCGGTGACCCTTTTTGCCGGCCTACACCAGGCCCCCGCGCGCGCGACGAGGCGACCCCCAACCGCCGCCCCAGCCCCAGGCACCACCTTCGTCTTGGTAAACAGGAAAAATCGCAACTTCTCTGCCACAACTTCTCTGCCACGACGTCGCTTCATTTCTTGACTACAACGGCGAGCGGCGCGCGAGAATACAACTCACCGTCTCAGCACCCAAGAGAAATACGCTCCGACCGCCGCCAGCGTAACCGCCGCCGCCAACAGTACGGACACGAGTCGCAGGTTCCAGTCCCAGACGAACTTCCATTCCTGCTTGGGCGGGGGCGGTTTGACGCCATCTGGAAAGCGATGCCCGCACCATTCGCAGCGCGCCAAGTAGTCTGGCTCGTAGGCGCTGGAGCAAACCGGGCAATCGATCCACAACTCCGGGTGTTCCGCGGTGGGATCCCCTTCATCGGCCCAGGGGAAATCGACTCCGCTGCTGCCGCAGTACGGACACACCGTCGTCCGCTGCCTGCCGCAATCCGGGCAGAGCGGCCAGAAACCCTCGGTGCGCACGCTGTCGTCGATCGCATCCCGCGGCTCGTCCCGGGCGAATTCCCCCCGCGCCGCCAACTGCCGCTCGAATCGCAACGCCAACTCCCGCGCCACGTCCGCGTCGCTGGCCGCGACGATCACTCTGGGCGCGGTCGATAGTCCCAACGGCAACTCGCCTCCTTCGTTGGTTAGGCCGTCGTTCACCACGATCGCGGCGATGCCGTGCTCGTCCAGCAATTGTTGCAACAGCGCCGCCTGCACGCGGTTGGCGGCCGAATAGATCACGATTTGTCGCTCGCTCATCGCGTTCGGCCCAGCGGTCATGGCTTCGGCTGCAGCAGGCGGCTTTCGCGCAGCCACTCGCCGCAGCGATCGGCCCAATGCGTGACCGGCTGTTCGGTCTTGCGTAGCCCGTAGCCGTGGCCGCCGGTCGAGTAGACGTGCAACTCCGCCGGCACGCCCGCCTGCTTCAGCCCCAAGGTCAGCACTAAACTGTTCGCCACCGGCACCGGATCGTCAATGGCGTGAACCAGAAACATCGGGGGCGTCTGGGAGGTCAGCTTGACGTAGTCCTTGAGCGTGGCGCTGTCTTTCTCGACGAAGCCCGCGGCGTACACCAGCACGGCGAAATCGGGCCGGGTGGAGACCTGATCGACCTCGTCGACCGGCTCGTATTGCCGCTCCTCGAAGATCGCCGCCAAGCCCGCCGTTTCACCCCCGGCGGAGAAGCCCAGGATGCCGATCCGCTGGGCATCGAGCTTCCACTCCTCGGCCTTGGAGCGCGTCAGGCTCACGGCGCGTTGGGCGTCTTGCACGGCCGCGCGCCAGCGCTGCTCCGGATCGCGCGCCGGCACGCGATACTTGAGCACGACGCCGGTGACGCCGATCGAGTTCAACCACTCGGCGACCTCGGTTCCCTCTAAGTCGTAAGCGAGAATGTGATGCCCGCCGCCGGGGCAGATGACCACCGCGGCGCCGGTGTCCTTCTCCGCCGCGGGCCGATACACCGCCAGCGTGGGCGTCGAGACATTGCCGATTCGCTGCAAGCGCCGCCCCGCGATCAGGTTGTCGCTCTCCTTCGTGGTGTCGCCCTCAGGCGGAAGTTCCTTGGTTACGCCGGGCGGCTTGCCCGGCCAGACGTTGAGCGTCACCGCCGGCTCGGCGGACGCGGCTGGACGAAGGCAGCAGAACGCCATCAGGACGGCCAGGGTCGACAGGGTGCGCATGTTCCACCTGGAAGGGAGTTGAGGGCTGGACGGAAGAAAACGTACCAGCGCCGCGCGGGGAATTCCAGCCAGCGATTGCCAATCCGCTGGGCGAGTCGCATCTTTACGAAGACCAACTTTCCTCGATCCGCGAGTACTCCATCATGGCCATGACCATGGAAGCCCCGGAAATCCACACGCTGGACGACGCTTTCGACCGCGATCGCTTTCTGCTGGTGCAGAAGCGGATGGCGATCAACGAGAAGTACTACGTCTCGGACGATCACAACGAACGCATCCTGTTCGTCGAGCGGCCGTCGCACTTGTTGCAACAGCTTGTCGCCCTGAGCGTGGCGATCGTGACCGTCGTCGCCTGCATCGCGGCGGGGTTCGGCGCGGCCGCGTTGTTCCAAGACCAGAACGAGGCGCTGCCAGCCTTGCTCGGCATGGGGGGCGTCGTCGGCGGCATGTTGTTGGGCGGAGTGGCGTTCGGATTGCTCTACCCGAAGCGTCACGTCAACTTCTACCGCGACGACACGCGCCGCGAGCGCCTGCTCTCGATCACCCAGGTAAACCGCATTCAGGTGCTCTTCGCTTATTTCGAGATCCTCGACGAAAGCGGCAAGTTGCTGGCGCGGCTGCGAAAGAACCAACTCACCAACATCTTCCGCAAGCGCTGGGTGGCCCTCACGCCGACCGGGCGGCCGTATTGCGTGGCGCTGGAAGACTCGATCGTGCTGGCGATCCTGCGCCGGTTGTTCGGCCCCATGATGGGCGCACTGCGAACCAATTACATCATCGTCGCCGGCGATGGCGCGCAAGAACGGCTACTCGGCAAGTTCGATCGCAAGTTCACGCTCTTCGATCAATACGTCCTCGACATGACGGCCGACCCGCGCCGCGAACTCGACCGCCGCGTGGCACTGGCCGTCGGGGTGCTACTCGATACGGGCGAGCGGCGTTGAGCGCCGAGCTCATACTAGCCCGTAGCGCAAGCGAGGGAGAGTTGACGCCGTGTACCGTTGCGGATGAAACCCCTCGGTTGTCCAGCGGGGCGGCAACCGAGGGTTTCGTCTTATCTTGTTTTCAACATCAACTCCCCCTCGCTTGCGCTACGGGCTGGTGTAGCGGGCCGCGTCTACTAACTTCCTCGTGCAATCGCGCTTTGAACTTGCTCTATTACGTTCCTCATCGCCCGCCCGCGTGAAGGACACGTATGGATTGCCCCGACTCGATTCGTCTCAATTACCTCCCCAAGCTGCCACGACGCCGCGACGCCAAGATCGGTTGCATCGGCGCCGGCTTCATCATGGCCGATTGCCATCTCGTGGCGTATCGCCAGGCCGGCTTCAACCCCTGGGCGATCACCGCGCGCCGGCCGGAACAAGCGCGGGCCGTCGCCGAGCGCCACGCGATTCCGCGGGTCTACGCGACTTATCAGGAATTGCTCGGCGACCCGGAGATCGACGTCGTCGATATCGCCGTGCCGCCGGACGTGCAGCTTGAGGTCGTGCGCGACGTGGTTCAACACGCCGATCATGTGCGCGGCATTTTGGCCCAAAAGCCGTTGGGAGTGAACTACGCCGAGGCCCGCGAAATCGTCCGCCTCTGCGACGAGGCCGGCATCACCTTGGGCGTCAACCAGAACATGCGCTACGATCAGTCGATCCGCGCGCTGCACTCGCTGCTGGCCAGCGGCGAACTAGGCGAGCCGGTCGTGGCCACGATCGACATGCGGGCCATCCCGCATTGGATGCCGTGGCAGGAGCGCCAAGGCTGGGTCACGCTCCGCATCATGAGCATCCACCATCTTGATACGTTTCGCTTCCTGTTCGGCGACCCGGAGCGCGTGTTCGCCAGCGTGCGGACCGATCCGCGCACGGCGCGCAAGTTCGCCCATCGCGACGGCATCGCCATGTACATCCTGGAGTACGCCAACGGCCTGCGGGCTTCGTCGTGGGACGACGTTTGGGCCGGGCCGGATCAAGACCTGACCCCCACCGACACCTCGATCCGCTGGCGCGTCGAAGGTACTAAAGGCCTCGCCAAGGGGACGATCGGCTGGCCCGGTTATCCCGCCCGCGTGCCGAGCACGCTCGACTTCGCCGTCGCCTCGCATCCGGGCCGCTGGTTTCAACCGCGCTGGGACGAAGTCTGGTTCCCCGACGCCTTCGTCGGCCCGATGGCGCAATTGCTCTGCGCGCTCGAGGACGGCGCCGAACCCGAAATCAGCGGCCGCGATAACCTGAAGACGATGGCGCTGGTGGACGCATGCTACCGTGCGGTGGACGAGCATCGCGCCGTGGCGATTGAGGAAATCACCGGACGCAACGAAAAGTGAGGAGTCGTATACACTAGTGGTCTGTCACACGCCAATTTTCGGGTAGTCGCGCACGAAGAAGTGCGTGGGTGGCTGGGGCCGAATGTACTCATTCGCCCCCAGCGCGCTGGACGTTGAGCCCAAATTCTGGACGCCGACCGCACCTTGCTGGGGGCGAGCGAGTACGCTCGTCCCCAGCCACCCGCGTCAACTCTTGTGCATCTTCACTTGAAAATCGACGTGTGGGTTTTCAGAACCGTGGCGGACTCGGTGTGCCGCGGCTCGCCGGGAGGTTGAAATCGGCTTCCGGATGAGGTTTCGCCGCCGGAGCGAGCCGATCCGCTGGAAAAAGATTGGCGGCATCCACCGGCGCGTCGCCGATGTTGTTGAGCCACCGAAACATGCGGAGCGAATGAAACTGGCCGGCGTCGTCGTACAACTCGCGCCCCAGGCAGCCGAGCACGCCGGCGGCGATGCGTTCGTTCAAGTCGGCGTTGGGACTCGGATCGGTGAGCGAGTGGCGGAAAGCGGCGCGGAGCGACGCCATCAACAGGCCCCAGACTTGGGAGTCGCTGACCAGTCCGGCCTGATAGTGCAGATCGAGGGCGAATTCGCGGGCGCGTGCGGAGTCGACGGCGAAATTGGCCACCTCGGCCGTTTGCAGCAAGCGGCCCACGAGTACGTCGGACCAACGTTCGGAGCGGCGGCGGAGGCGGTTCAGCTCGACGGCGGTCTCCGGCGAGAAGTGCGTGCCGTGCAGCAAGAACTTGAGCGCCCGATTGCGGGCCTCCATGTGGGAGAGCATCACGCTGCGGGCGATCATCTCGCCGTCGCTCTGGCCATGCAGCGCGGCGCGGGCGGCGAGGATCGCGGTCCATACGCGGGTGAGGGTTTCGCTGGTGAAGATCTCTTCCACGAGGCCCGGCAGCTTTGCCGCGCGATCGGCCGCGCGTTCCGGTTCGACAACGCGCGGCTGCAAGGCGCGCAGCCAACGGTCGAGGCGGCACTTGGAGGCGACCCAGTACTGTTCCAACGCATCGCCGGCCAGTTCGTATCGCCCGCCGATAATGACCGGCCCATGATGGGCCACAAGCGCGGCCAGCTCGACGAGGTCGCGTGCGTGCAAGGACATGAACGATCGCTCGAGAAGTGTTTTTCGGGGCTTGCCGGCGGCAAGCTCTCGTCGTCCTTCGCCAGACCGGGAGAGCCCGAGGGGACTAAGGCTCTCCCGGTCGGCTGGGAGAAGGACATGGCGGGAAACGAAAGGCAAACGCGGTGCCAGCGAGCGGCAAAGGAGAATCGCCGCGCCGCAATCCATGCGGGCGCGGCGAGTTACGCCGCAAGACCGATCGCAAGGCGGGAAGACAGCACCGCCGCGGTGTTGCGGAAACGCAACAAGGCAAGTTGGCTCAAAGCGACAAGGGCGGCGGCGGGAATACGCGCGCAGAAAACATTCCACGAGTCGCTAATCATCCACGCGCATCCGCACGCTGCGTGAATGGACGCAGACCAGGCCGTTGATTTCCTCCATCGCGGCGCGGGTGGCCCCTTCGGTGGTGGTGTGCGTCATGATGACGAGCGGCACCACGCTGGCCGCGCCGTCGCCGCTCGGTTCGTTTTGGATGACCGAGGCGATTGAGATGCCGTGGCGGCCGAGTACGCCGGTGATGTCGGCCATCACGCCGGGGCGGTCCTCCACGTCGAACCGCAAGTAGAAGCGGCCGGTGACCTGGCTGTAGTCGCGAGGATGCACGCGCGGCGGCTGTTGCGACCAGAGATTCAGCAGCTTGAACGTGATCGCCGTGCGCCCGACGACGGTGTCGATCAAATCCGCGACGACGGCCGAAGCGGTCGGCATCTGCCCGGCGCCCAAGCCGTGAAAGAAGACCGGACCCACGGCGTCCCCCACGACGCGGATGGCGTTGTTCGCGCTCCGCACCTCGGCCAGCGGCGTGCCAATCCGCACCAGCGTCGGCGAGACGTGAAGTTCGAGGCCGTCGCGTTCCAGCTTCGCGACCGCCAACAGTTTGATGCGATAGCCAAGTTCCTTGGCGTAGCGCATGTCCGCGCCGTCGAGCGTGTCGATCCCCACGCGCGGGATGTCGCGCCAATGGACCCGCGCGCCGAAGGCCAGGTGGGCGAGGATGGCGAGCTTCTGCGCCGCGTCGGAGCCGTCGACGTCCATCGCGGGGTCGGCCTCGGCGTAGCCCAGCCGCTGCGCCTCGGCGAGCGCCGTGGCGTAGTCCCAGCCGCGGTCCTCCATTTGCGTAAGGATGAAATTGCTGGTGCCGTTCAGAATGCCATGCAGCGACGTGATTTGATTCGCTGACAGGCAAGTGCTGATATTGGCGATGATCGGGATGCCGCCGGCGACCGAGGCCTCGAACGCGATCGAACGCCCGAGCGCCCGGGCGCGATCGAACAGCTCCGGCCCGTGCTCGGCCAGGAGCGCCTTGTTGGCGGTGACGACGTCCTTGCCCCCCTCGAGCAGCTTCAGCATGATCGACCGGGCCGGCTCCAACCCGCCGACCAAATGGGCGACGACCTTGATCTCCGGGTTGCGGGTGATCCGCGACAGGTCGTTCGAGAGAATGCCGGCCGGCAACTCACAGACTCGGGACTTGTTCACATCGCGGACGACGACTTCTTCCAGCCACAGCGCGCGCCCCGCATGGCGCGCGGTGCGATCCCCGTAGTCCAACAACAATTTGGCCACGCCCGACCCCACGGTCCCGAGGCCGACGATGGCGACTTGGGTTTTTTCCATAGGGGAAATATAGCTTGTGCGTTGAGGGATTCACCACGGAGACGCGGAGGCGCGGAGGGAGAGGAATATGATGAGTGCGGAGTAGGGTACGGCCAAGGCGTTGAATCGGCGGAGAAAAAACCTGGGGAAAGTTTTTGGAATGCGCGCGCGCCGCTGGGCTGGGCGGACATATTGTAGGTGAGGGCGCCGGGACATGCGGTCAACTTGCTTGTGGGCTTCGTTGTGGAGTTCCATTCCATCGATCACGAGGCGGACGGCTCGCTCATGCGGCGCTATGCCGAAGGGCGCGACGAGCGGGCGTTCGAGGTCTTGGTGCAACGCCACGGTTCCCTGGTGGCCGGAGTTTGCGCGCGCTTGTTGGCCAATCGGAGCGACGCGGACGACGCCTTTCAGGCGGTGTTTCTCGTTTTGGCTCGCAAAGCGCCAGGGCTGACGCGTTGGACCTCGCTGGCGGGCTGGTTGCACCAGGTGGCGGTCCGCGTCTGCCTGAACGAGCGACGCACCTCGCGACGGCGGGAGCGACTGATGGAAGCGGCCGCCAGGTTGGCTCAAGAGAAATCACGGGGCGATCGCATGCACGATCTCAAGGGGATCATCGACGAGGAACTGCAAGCCTTGCCTCGGCGGCTCCGCGACGTGTTGATTCTTTGCGACCTCAACGGCCACACGAAGGCCGAGGCGGCGCGGAACCTCGCCGTTCCCATCGGCACGGTGTCGAACCGCCTCCTGCGCGGGCGCGAAGTGTTGCGCCGACGCTTGGCGCGCCATGGGCTCATTTGCGCAACGGGCGGAGTCGGCTTTGTCCTTGCCGAGTGCGCCCAAGCGGCCCCCACGCCGTTGCCGGAGCTGGTGCGGACGACGGTTCACAACGCCAACATCTTTCTTGCGGGGAACGACGCCATGCAATCCGCCATCTCGCTTCACGTCCACTCGTTGGCCAGGGGCGCGTTGAAAACGATGGTACTCAGCCAATGGAAGACCGCCGCGTGTCTGTTCGCCCTTTGTGCGACATCCCTCTGGGGCGGCGCCATGGCGCCCGGACTGGTTCGCACCGCCTTCGCAGGCAAAGCCTTCGTGGACGAATTCGACGACGGCAGCGTCACGGACGGCAATCCGGTGAGTTGGAACAGGCTCGCCATCCACTTCTTGAATAACGGCGGCACCCGCGTGGCCTCTGATGGTTCCTTTTTTATTACGCCGGGCGGAGTTGACGGGTTGGACGAAATGGATTTTGAAGTCGCCGGCGAGATTTATGGCGACGTGTCCATCCGCACGCGCGTCGTGGCAGGTGCGGGGAATCAGATTGGTCTATTCGTGCGCAGCACGACCGCCACATTGACTGACCGCAAGGAATTTAATCTGACAGGCGACATGCTGACGAACGGTGCGCTACGTCTGGGCTATGGCAAGGTGGACGCGAATGGAGAACCGTACGCGGAATTACTGGCGGCGCCAGTGCAAACCGGCTGGCAGTCGTCCAACCAGGAAATCAACCTGCAATTGGATGTCGTCGGCGACACGATGAGCCTGACTGGCTGGCGCGTTGGGGACATCAAGCCCGCCACTCCCCAAGTGGTCGCCAACGTCAGCGGCTTGACCAATGGCCACGGGGAAATCGTGGAGCAAGGAACCGTGGGGCTGTGGGTGAGTCCCAACAATCCGAATCTGCCAGCTCCCGGAACGGCCGCATTCCGCTTTTTCGAAGTCCTGCCGATCACGACGGAGGGCGACGCCAACTTCGACGGTCACGTCGACATCAAGGATCTGAACGAGGTGCGCAATCACTTTGGCGAGGGCGAGCCGGACGGCCTACGCGTTGCAGGCGACGTTTACCCGTTCGACGGAGTGGTCGATGTGAACGACTTGAATCAGGTGCGGAATCACTTCGGCGCAGGCAGCGTCGCCGCCCCGGAACCGAGTTCGCTCAGCTTGGCGGGGGCGATGGGCGGCCTGGTTTACTTCGCTACGTTCGTGCAGCGACGCCGCGGCTGACGGCCGTGACCCCTAATTTGTCGGCCCCCGCCACCAGCTAAGCAGCGTCAGGAGGCCGGCAACGACGAGCCCTACCGCGATGGGCGCAAAGTACAACCAGATCGCCAAATTCTTCGCGCCTGTGAATGGCGGCGGAACACCTTGGCGCGTGGGACGTGGCGCATGGCGATGCGACTTTGGCGCGGAGTAGGGATTGTCGTCGGGCGAGGCGCTCATGCGGCTATCTTAACCCGAGCGCGCGATAGATGCGCTCGTCCGCCAGCGTCTCGGCGATGAACCGCGTGCCGGTGAAGTCGTGAGCGCGGCTGTGATCGCCGGGGACCGCGACCGTGTACATGCCGGCGGCGATGGCGGCGCGGCAGCCGTTGTGACTGTCTTCGAGGACGAGAATCCGATCCGCCGGATGCCCGTGGCGGGCGGCCGCCTTTTGATAAATCTCCGGATGCGGCTTGCCGTCGGTGACGTCCTCCGAGGTGAGGAGGAAATGAAAACGGCTCATCCAGTCGACGCGGCCCAGGATGTTGTCGAGAAACGTGCGGCTGCTGCTGGTGGCGATCGCCTTGGGCAACTGGGCGCGTTCCAAGGCGTCGAGCAAGCGCTCGGCCCCCGGCATCGGTTCGAGGAACTCGTCGAGGATCGGCGGGAACGTCTCGGCGGTTTCGTCGAGCAACTGCGCGACGGTGGCGTCGAGCTGGTGGCGGTCGATCATGATTTGCAGTGCGATCTGGCTCGGGCGGCCCATCATGGCGTCGAGCAACGCCTGCGTGAATTCATGCCCGCGGCGCCGCAGGATCTCCGTGCCGACGCGCTGATAGAGTTCCTCGGTGTTGAACAGCAGCCCGTCCAGATCGAAGACGACGGCTTGCAGCGACTTATCGGGGAGGGTCATGGATGTGGAATTCCAGGAGGCAATCATCCGTCTGAGTAGTACGTTGACGACCGCGCGGCGTCAACTCCCCCTCGCCGGCGCTTTGA
The DNA here is from genome assembly GCA_022844585.1 of Pirellulales bacterium. Taxonomy (GTDB): domain Bacteria; phylum Planctomycetota; class Planctomycetia; order Pirellulales; family JALHLM01; genus JALHLM01. The sequence continues at coordinate 12,145 of JALHLM010000081.1, forward strand.
AGTTGCGCTTTCGGCAGTTTTCACAAGCTGAGATGGGTGCCTGGGGCTGGGGCGGCAGTGCAAAGGTCGCTACGTCGCACTCGCTGGGGCATCGTGACGGTCGGTAAGATAGCCCACCGAAGCCCCAGCGTGCGGGACGTCGAACGCCGCGTGTTTTTCGCCCCCGCCCCAGGCACCCGTCCTCATTCTTACAAAAAGCGCAACTTCAAAACTTGCGCGTCGAGCTAGTGAAATTGGCTGAGGTTCGATTGAAATCGGGCCAGGGGTTGTTGTAGAACTGACCCCTGTGCTGAATGCACGAGCGAAGGGTATGTGACGGCGGCGGGCCTGGGCCCGCTGAACTTAACAGCCTGTCGATGGGATCGCGCCTGAACGATGGGGCGCGGCCGATCGACAGGCTGTTTCTTTTTTGCGCTGCGGGAGCAGGGGCGGCGATGGCGTGGGGGCTGGCTTGGTTCGGCGCGACGCTGTTGGCGGTGAATCTGGCCGACGCGGTGGCGCCCGAGCTGGGCAATCTGACGGCGAGCGCGGTGCTCGGCTGGTACGCCTGGTACACGGCCACGCGGACGACGCCTGGGATGTTGCGGTCGTTCCGCGAGGAGATGACGGCGGCGCGGCAGGACTTTCGGAACGAAACAGCGGCGCAGCGCGCGGAACTGGCGGTCGAGCGCGAGTATCGTCATCGCGACAACACGGCGATCGCGCGGGCGCTCAACCGGCTGGCGAAAGCTACGGCGCGGGACGCGGAGGATTCACCACGGAGGCACGGAGGACACGGAGGGGGGGTGATGAATGATGAATGATGAATGATGAGAAGAGGTGGGGAATGCGTTGCCGGCGCGACTTCTTATCTTCTCAACTTCTTACCTTCTCCCACTGAAAACTGAACACTGAAAACATCAAACTCAACCATGAACGAAATGCTTTTGATCCGACGTTGGCCTTTGGAATCTTGGTCGCGGTTGCGCGAGTTATTGCAGGTCATCGCTGACTTGCAAGACGTCGACGCGCCGCTGACATCGCCGGAGGGGTTGGGGCGAGCGGTGGAACTGGTGCTGCGGTTGGGCGAGTTGCTCGGCTTGGACGCCGCGTGGCTGGATCGGTTGCGGCCGATTCTGACTGATGAAGGCGTGTTGAACATCGTGCTCGCCGTCTGGCAGTTCGTGCTGGGCTCGCGGCATGAGTTTGATTCCAGCGAGACGATTCGCTGCCGCGTGGCGGGCGCCGAGACGCCGGTCGTGGTGACGCAACAGGCGCTGGCCGACTGGCTGCCGATCGTGGTGCAGTTGATCGCTCTGTTGCGGATCGTGCGAGGGTCCCGATGAACCGTGTCGATTTGCCGGTAAGACTGCCGCCCTATCGCGTCCAACTCGTCACGCACGCGCTGGCGGAAGTGGTCGACTGGGGCTTGAGCGCGCTGAACGTTCCCGCGCACTGGAAGGAGACGCGCGGCCAGGGCGTGCGCGTGGGGGTGCTCGATACCGCCATCGACGCGGATCATCCCGATCTCGTGGGCGCGGTCGATGATGCGCGCGACTTCACTGGTGGCCGGACGGGCGGCGAGGATCGCGCCGGGCATGGCACGCATGTGGCCGGGATCATCGGCGCGCGCAGAAATGAGCAAGGCGTTGTCGGCGTCGCGCCGGAGTGCCGGCTGCTCGTCGCCAAGGTGTTGGGGGACGATGGCTCAGGCGCGAGCGACTGGGTCGCGGCCGGCATCGACTGGGCCTGCGCGGCGGGGGCCGACATCCTCTCGCTGAGCCTCGGCTCGCCGCGCCCGGACGCGAACCTGCGCGACGCCGTCGCGCGGGCCGCCGCGCAAGGCAAGTTCGTGATCTGCGCCGCGGGCAACACCGGGCGTCCGAACTCAGTCGACTATCCCGCGCGGTGGCCGGACACCGTGGCCGTGGGCGCGGTCGATCGCGAAGGCCGCCTCGCCGCGTTCAGCAGTCAGGGCGCGGAAGTCGATCTCTGCGCGCCGGGCTCCGACGTGTTATCGACGTATCGCGACGGCGGCTACGCGAAACTCTCAGGCACGAGCATGGCCGCGCCGTTCGTAACGGGCGTGACCGCGCTTCTGCTGGCGAAACATCGCAGTCAAGGTGGCGCGACGCCGGTCGCCTCGCGCGATCAGCTCGTCGAGCACTTGCTCCGCACCGCCACCGACGCCGGGCCAACAGGCAAGGATCCACAGTACGGCTACGGACTCATCAACCCGGACGGCGTGTTGAGGGACGAGCGCGAGGATATGGCCGGCATCTGGGTGTTTATTCCGGGCGGTCGCGTGATGGCGTGAGGAGCCAGGAGCCAGGAGCCAGGAGCCAGGAGCCAGGAGCGCGATGCGCGGGGGCGGGAAAGGTTCGCTCGAGCGCCGCGTTTTGGACTTTGTCATTCGGATTTCTTTCGACATTCGGAATTAGAAATTCGTCATTCCGCCACCATGTCTTTGATTGTCGCTTGTGCATTGATCGCCACTGGACCTGCCGCGGAGTTGCATGCCGCCGTGTTGGATGTGGCGCGGTTGCCGGCGATCGAGCGCGGGGGCGTGCGGTATGCGAGCTTCCATGCGTTGCCTGGGGAGCGGCGGGCGGAGGGGGCGGCGGTGTTGTCGTTTGTGTTGAACACCGTGAGTCAGGCGCAGGGAATCGTGGATGTCGAAGAGGTTGAGGAAACCGAACAACGACTGTGGCGTGTGCGCTGGTTTCGTTACGGGTTGAACGCGGAGGACTGGGAGCGGCTGGCGAGCGAGGATCCATACTGGCATGTGCGGTTGCCGCTGGCGAACGTTCGCAAGAGCCGGGCCAAGGAAGTCTTCATCGACGGGCCGTGGCTGCCGACGGACCTGACCGCGCGACTGCGGGCGG
>JALHLM010000082.1 GCA_022844585.1 Pirellulales bacterium
ACGCGGAGATTCGCCGCATCGTCGAGCGCGAACTCGGCGAGCTGCTTGGCGTCCGAGGCGAACCGGAGCTATTCCGCGTCCTCCGTTGGCGCAACGCCATGCCGCAATATCACCTGGGCCATGTAGAACGCGTCACTCGGATCGAGACCGCAATCAACCAGCATCCCGGCCTCGCCCTGGCCGGCAACGCCTACCGCGGCGTGGGGATTCCCCAGTGCATCGCCAGCGGGGAACGCGCAGCGGAGCGTATGTTGAACGCTCTGAACGAACGAGCGACAAGTCGATCGTAGGAAAACGAAACGGGCCGCGCTTTCGCGCGGCCCGTCAATTTGTTTTTCGGCGTTGGAACTAGGCGGTCACTGCCTTGCGACGGCGATAGATGCCGTACGGAATGCCCATCAAGCCGATGCAGCCCCAGACGGCCAAGGAAGCCGGTTCCGGGATGACTTCGGTGCCTGGCACCTTGTCGCTGCCTTTATCTTCAAAGCCACGGAATCGAACGGCGAAAGCCTTATAGCCTTCGCCTGCGCCGGTTCCGGTGCTCAGCGTGCTCAAAAAGCTGCTTGCGCTCAGCAAATTCAGTCCAGCGCCAGTGAGAGAAAAAGTGAAAGTGCCACTCGCGCCGACGCCCAAACCAGCGCTCGGCGAACCGCCGCCCGACCAGCTGCCGTTGGTCGTAGCTCCGAAATCGAACTGACCGAATGGCGAGCCATTCACATTGTCGGGGTCGTTCAGCAACGTGCTGAATGATGCACTGCTCGATGTCAATAAAGGAATCGCAGCGATTCCGCCAGGATTGTTCAATGCAAACGCAGTGAGATAGCCGCCGTTCAGCGCCGGCGACGTGTTTGTGAGGGAGACGATCAGCGTAGCGGCCGTTCCACCGCCATTCGAAGTGTAATCCAAGCTCCCGGTGTACGAACCAAGCGTTCCCGTCCCCGCAACGAGAGCCACCGATGCCGACGCCATCGGCGTAATGCACAGCAGCAGCGCCGCCGCCAACCATGATGTCTTGTTCATTTGCCTGCCCTTTTTCAGCTTGATGCGCCACATGACCTGGAGAACAGCCCCCGTTCCCCCTACCGATTGGGTCATTTAGGCACTACGCGTGAGGATAACTAGGTGAAAGTACCCTGTCAACGAAAAGAGATTGAAAAATCGCCATTCGTGCCACAAATTCGCCAGCCTGCCAATTGACCTGGTTGCAACCGCCTGCCAGCCTAGCAGTTAGCCGTCGCGGAGGACGGTTGCCCACACCCTATTTCAAAGATCAACGATGCGTAAATCCATGCTGGTGTTGTCGTTAACGCTGATTGCCTGGGTTCCCTCGCCAACTGAGGCCGGCTACGTGACGATGGTCGACAACGGGCCCACGCGGAATCGGGTCGACGCGGTCTTCCTTGGCGATGGGTACACCGCCTCACAGTTGGACAACACCTATCTGACACACATCGGGGCGATGCTCAATCACATGTTCGGGGGGAGCCAGAATCCGTTCCCGCGTTACCAGAACTTCTTCAACATTCACCGCATCGATTTGGTCTCGAACCAATCCGGCGCCGATGTGCCACCCGAAGGAGTGTTCCGCGACACTGCTTTGGACGCCACGTACTTCTTTGACGGGGTCACGGACCGGCTGCTTTACGTCAGTCAGTCGAAGGCCGACCAGGCGATTACCGCGAACATCGGCCGCGCGTTCAACCCGGAGATGCGGCTCGTCACCGTGAACAGCGATCGCTACGGCGGCGGCGGCGGAAAGTACGCCGTCTACTCCGGCGGCAATGGCAGCGCCCCGGAAGTCGCGTTGCATGAGCTCGGGCATTCGTTCGCCGGGCTCGCCGACGAGTACTTCTACGGCAGCGGCCAGATTTACACCGGCGGCGAACCGGGCGAGCCGAATGTCACCAAGTCGTCCACCGGAGCAAAATGGGCTCATTGGCTCGGCTACACGGAACGTGGGATGGGCGGCCCCATCGGCGCGTATGAGGGCGCCAGGTATTTCGATCAAGGCATCTACCGTCCGTCGGAGGATTCGAAGATGCGCTCTTTGAATCGCCCTTTCGACGCCGTGAGCCGCGAGGAGATCATTCTCGACATCTACGACATCGTCGACCCGCTCGATGGTTGGCTGGCCAACCAAGGGACGCTGGACAACCCCGCTTCGCTCTGGGTTGATACGGTCGATCCAGACATCATCACCGTCAATTGGTTGGTGGATGGCGTGGAGGTCGAAGGGGCTCGGGGCGAAACTTTCAATCCGCGCGCGTTTGGGTTTCAATCGGGCGAATTTACGATCACGGCCATGGCCCGGGATGCGACCCCTTGGGTGCGCATCGAGCTGGAAAAACTCCAGCAATCGGTCGCCTGGACGGTCCATCTCGACCCGCTCGACCCCATTCCCGGCGACGCGAACGGCGACGACGTGGTAAACGTCGAAGATCTCAACCTGGTCCGCAACCACTTCGGCGCCGCAGGGGAGCCCATCCCTGGCGACACGTTCCCCTACAACGGTCGCGTGGACATCGAAGACCTCAACGCGGTCCGCAATCACTTCGGCGAAGCCAGAAGTTTCGCGGTGCCCGAGCCGTCCGGGCTGATTCTGGGAGTAATTGCCTCAATACTGGCGATCATGCGGAAATCGCTTAAAAGCTGATCAGAAGTTCGGCATCGGCGCCAAACAGATCACCGGAATAAAGAGCGAAACAAAGCCCAACGCCCACCGCGGCCAGCCCAGGGGAACGGAGTCGTCCAACGTCGGTGGATGGGAAGGTCGCATCAGTAGCGCAAGTCCATACATCACGATCCAGCGATAGTCGCCGCTGACGATGATGTAAATGCCCACTCCGAGCAGTGCAGCGCGTGCCAACCAGTGCGCGTGCTTGCGAAACAATGCATAAGAGACATGTCCACCATCGAACTGACCGACAGGCAACATGTTGACGCCGGTCAACAACGTCGCGGCCCATCCTGCTAGCAGCCACGGGCTCAATAACAGTTCTTGGTGCGACTGCAACTCAGGGCGTAGCCAGGCGATCATCCACTCGATCAGCAAGCAGTCCGGGAAGTACCCCTCTGCCGATTGGACTGTGAAATCATTGGGATCAGTCGCCGTCGCGGTCGAAATCCCATAGTACAGCATCGGAATCACGACTAGCAGGCCGGCCCATGGGCCGGAAAGGCCCACGTCGAACAGTTCCTTCCGATTGCGATTCTGACCGCCCATGAAGATGATCGCCCCCATGGTCCCAATCGGCGGGGCCGGGATTGGAATGAAATAGGGCAAACTTGCGGGCACACGGTAGCGCATCGATTGCAAGAAATGCCCCATCTCGTGAGCGAATAGAAACGAGATGATCGCACCCATGTAGATTGGTCCGCGCCAGAACGGATTCCGCATTAACCAATCATTCGCAAAGGCCTGATCACCGAACGTAAACGAGATGATGCCGACGAACAGTGTTGACATGCATGTCGCGATGAACAGCCCTACGGGCAAAAACACCCTGCGAGGCTTCACGGGACGTGACGCCGGTTCTCGCTCCAACTTCGGCAATTCCGCTAACACCGGCAGCCCGTATATCTGATGCGGCGTTCCATCGCCGGCAGGTAGGCCGGCCCATTCTGTGCCGGAACCGGGCATTGCTGCCGAGGGCTGATTGAATTCGGAGTCGCGGTCCATGCTGGTTCCGTGAGAGGCGGGCGTTTCGGTGCGGCGCAAGGGGATCGCGCGGCGTGCGAGGGTCGTAGGAGTCCTGACGGATTCTATGCCGGTCGCCCCCTGCGAGCCAACGCCCCGCCGCGTCGGGGGACGGGCTTTCCCCCCGGCGCGGGAGAGCGAGTTGACGTACACTTTTCTCGGGTGCGGCAGTCCGACTCGACCCTCCGGGCGGAAGCGAACATGCGGGATGCGCTAGCGAAAATCTTCCTCCCGGCGGCGGCGATGCGCGACGAAGAGGCGCGGCGTCGGGCCGTTCGTCTGGTGGTTTTCGCCCTGGCGATGATGGTCTGGGTGCCCGTGTTCGCGGGCGTGTTTGGCTATCTCGGCGCGCCGATCTCGGCCAGCATCATCGCCTTTGCGGGCGTGGTCCTGATCGCCGACATGGTAGCCTTCCGGCTGACGAACGCGCACGCCGCGTGCGGCAACGTCATCGCCGCCACCGCTTGGTGCGTGTACACGTTTGTCGGTTGCTTCGAAGGGGGCCACGGCGCGGCGCCCACCTGGTGGTTCGCCACCGTGCCCGTGTTGGCGATTACGCTCTCCGGCTTGCGCTCCGGCGCCTACTGGACGGCTGCCAGCGTCACGTCGATCACCGTCCTGTATATCGCCGCGCAGCAAGGTTTCTTGTTCCATCGTGAACTGAGCGTGGCCGGCTATCACTTTCTGGAATATTCCAGCCTGCTTGGCCTGACCGTCTGTTTGTACTCGCTCACTTGGGCGTTTCATCGCATTGAATCCCGTTCGCGCGACTCGCTAGCTACGGCACTGGCCGAAGCCCAGGCCGCCGATCGCGCCAAGAGCGAGTTCCTGGCCAATATGAGCCACGAAATTCGCACGCCGATGACGGCCATTCTTGGCTACACGGACCTGATTCTCGATCGCAGCATCCAGGGGGAGGCCGTCACCGACGCCCTGGCCACGATCAAGCGCAACGGCGAGCACCTGGTCACGGTGATCAACGACATCCTCGATCTCTCGCGGATCGAAGCCGGCCGCCTGGAAATCAGCCAGACCGCTTGTTCGCCGGCACAAATCGTCGGCGATATCATCGAGTTACTGCGGCCGAAGTCCGCTTCGAAAGCCGTTCGGCTGCATTCCGTGTTCGTGGAACCGATGCCGGCTTGGATCGTCAGCGATCCCACGCGATTGCGGCAGATCTTGTTCAATCTCGTCGGCAACGCGGTCAAGTTCACTGATACCGGCGAAGTCTGCCTGACCGTTCGCTGGGAAGATGCTCCGAACACCGGTCCAACGCTAACCTGCGAAATCCGCGATACCGGCATCGGCATCTCGCCGGAACAGATCGCCCGGCTGTTTTCGCCGTTCAGCCAGGCCGACGCCACGACTGCCCGGCGCTACGGCGGCACCGGTTTAGGCCTCGCGATTTGCAGTCGCCTGGCGGAATTGCTGGGCGGGTCGGTGTCTGTTGTGAGCGAACTGCGCCGCGGCTCCACCTTCGCGGTCACGTTGCACGCGCCGCGCAGTGAAGATCCATCATCGATGCTGGAAAGCTCGCTGGTCACCTCGCGCGCGCCGAACGCCACGCCCAAGAATCAATCGATCGAGTGCGTCATCTCGGGCCTGCGTCTGCTGTTGGCGGACGATTGCGCCGACAATCAGCGGCTGATCAGTCATTTGCTCCGCAAGGCCGGCTGCCTGGTGGATGTGGTCGACAATGGCGAATCGGCTTTCGAACATGCGCTCGCGGCACAAGAACGCGGCGAACCCTACGACGTGTTGCTGATGGACATGCAAATGCCGCTCGTCGATGGGTATGCGGCCACGACGCGATTACGAGCCTGGGGCTATCGACGGCCGATCGTCGCCTTGACGGCGCACTCGATGGAAACCGACCGGCAGAAATGCCTGGACGCCGGCTGCGACGACTACGACACGAAGCCGATCCAGAAGAAGCGGCTGTTCACGGTCATCGCCCGGAATGTCGTGGGCGAAGCGGAACCGTCGGAAGCGGCGTCGCCGGCTTAAGTCGGCGAAGTAGGCGTCGCCATCGGCGGGACCAGGTGTGTGAGCACCGCGCGAAACTCTTTGAGTTTGATCGGCATCGACAAGGCCACGCGATGTTTGGCCAGCGAGGCCTTTTTCAATAGCGCGCCGTGCCCTTCGCCCAGCAGCAACACCGCCGGCATCTCACGCGTGGCGTCAGAAGTCGCCAAGGCGTTGAACGCATCCAACGCCGAAGCGCCCAACTCGCCGGTGCTGAAGACGACGCCGTCTAAGGCTTGGGCGTCCGCCGCGAGGCGACGCTGTGGGAACTCCGGATCGCGGGTGACCAGCACTTTATAGCCCGTCTTTTTCAGTAACTCGCGAATCGTATCCTGAAATTGCACGTTCGACTCCACGAACATCCACGTGCGCTTTTGCGAGTCAGGAATCAGCAGGGCCGCCATTTTCTGGCGTTCGGCCTGCATCCGTTCTTCCATCGCCTGTTCCGATTCGGCGTCAATCACTTCGGCCGGTTCGTTGAGCCGCGTGAGCGCGATCTTCAGATCGACCAGCATTTCCGATGGCGATTGATAGCGCTTGTCCGGCTCGAGCGCCATCGATTTGTTCACGACATGCACCACGGCCCGCGGCAAGCCCGGTTCCACCTTGTGGATCGGCGTCACTTCCTGGAAACGCGATTTGCTGAGCCGCTGAATCCGGTCCTTTGTCTCGGACAACGGCGGCTTGCCCGTCAACAAGTGGTAGTAGATGCAGCCGAGAAAATAGAGATCGCTGCGGGGATCATTCTTCCGCGCGCCGGTCATCCGCTCCAGCCCGGCGTAGTCGATGGCCCGGGCATTGGTTACGTCTTCCGAGGCATCGTCCCCCACGCCTTCGTCGCCGCCGAGGCCGAAATCGACCAGCTTCGCCTGCATCCGACTGGAAACCAGTACATTTGTCAGCTTCAAATCGCGGTGCGTGACGCCTTTCTCGAACGAGTATTTCAAGCCGTTCGCCACGTCGGAGACGATGCGAGTCGCTTCCTCGGCCGGCAGTTTCTTGCGCATCCGCAGCAGCTCGCGCAAGTTGCAGCCTTCGATAAACTCCATCACCAGGTAATGGCTGCTACCGCGGGAATGCACTTCGTAAATCGGTACGATATTCGGGTGCTGCAGCGTTTTGACCAGGTGCCCTTCGCGTACAAATTGGTCGGTCTGGGAGGGATCGTCCGCGTAACGCCGGCGCAACACCTTCACAGCGACGACCTTGCCGGAGTCCTTATGGACGGCCCGATAGACGCGGGCGAATGAACCCGAGGCGACGAGATAGAGCACCTTGAAATCGCCGTAGAAGTATCCGGCCCGCTCGCCGCGCAGCATTCGCTCCAACTGAAAACTGGTGAGCAGTTCCCGCCGGACCAGTTGCTGGGCAAACTCGTCGGCCGAGACGTTGCGCCGCCCCAGTTCGGCCCAAATCTCCTGGAGTTGGCGCTCGTCCAGCAGATTCAGATCGAATGCGCGCTGAGCGAGTTGATCAGCGGTGAGCTCGCCCGTCGACATGGCCTGTTAACCTTGGCGCAACGACCGCATTCCGGAGAGGTCTGCCCCTCTGACCGGTGGACCTCCGCGCGCCTTGCGAGGTGTTTGCTTCCCAGTTCCTTGTTTTATCCTATTCGTACCCGCGCAAACTCGCAATGTTCCGGCGCAAAGACCTGGACGGAGAAAAGAAACCCCAAAATCCAGATGGGGGATGGCGGCTTTCGCGGACACCGCCGGGATTTCTCGAGAATTACTGTTCCTGACCTTCATCCACGCCCAGTTGGCGGCGGAATTCGTCGCGTTCGCGGCGGGTGGCTTCCAGGTCGAACATCAGGTACTTCATGTCGAGCCGCAACTGGCTGAGGGCGTCCTGGACAAGATTCAGGATGCGGCGGCGACGCTTGGTGCTCTCAATGACCTTGTCCAAAGCCGGCACAACGGTCTGACGCAGTTCAATCGGCAGGGCCCGAATGGCGTTTTCGAGGTCCAGGAGATCTTGCGGCAATTCTTCGCTGCTGGTTTGGACGATACGAGAGACGTGGCTCATTGTGGCTTTAGCTCCAGTGTTGGCTCAGGCGACGACTTCACCTAGAGCAGACCCCATGCCGGATCGCAATACGCCGCGGAATGCAGCCACGTAACGCATTGCTGGGCAATGACTTAAGTGAACAAGGAGCGTGCGACGCGGAGAACCGCCTCGATGCTTAAACGCCACCGTTGCTCTGGCGTGAATTCGTAAAGCCAGCTAGCATAGCCACTTGCGCCCACAGGAGTGCCGCGACGTCACGATGCCGTTTCGCCACTTCCTGAACGATTTTTTGGTCCCGGGAATAGGACGGATCCGCTCCCGATGCGTTACCTGCGCTACAAGCTGTTGAGTCTAGCGCTATTGACGGTCTATGCGGCCCTGGCGCCACCGGTCGACGCGCAATCGGCCTGGCGGGAGGACTTTGAATCCCCGAGCGTTTCCTGGACCGTCGCCGAATCGGACGCCCCGCACCGCATCGAGAAACACGAGCGTTCCAGCTCGGCCGCCCATTTCGGCGCCTGGAGCGAGCACGTGCAGTTTACCGCCGGGCACGGGGCCACCCTGTACCTGGAGCACCGGACGCCGCCGTTCCGGCTAATCGACGAACTGCGCCCCAGCCTGTGGGTCGCCTGCGAACGACCTGGTATCCAGATTTTGGCCCGCCTGGCGTTTCCGAGGGCCTTGGATGAGGCTACCGGACAGCCCATTACTTGCCTGGTCCGGGGCGCTTCGTCGCGAGGCGACGGTCAGTGGCAGAATCTGTCCGTCGACGAGTTGCCCGTCCTGGTTGCCCGGCAAGCTCAGTTGCTGCGGTCGCGATTAGGACGCGATATTGATACCCGCGGGGCCTATCTCCACAGCGTCGTCCTGAATGTGTACGCCGGTGAAGGCCGCACCGACGTCTGGATCGACGACCTGGAAATCCACGGCGCCGTCGACAACGGCAACGTCGTCCCGGCGGCGTATCTCGAGCGTCCTTCCGGAGTGGCGAACGGCGACGACGGCTCGGCCGCCGGTCGAGTGCGGATGCGCGGGCCGGTGCTACTCGTAGACAACCGCCCATTTCTGCCGCGGATGATCGAATACCAGGGGGAATCGCTGCGCTTCTTAAAAGAACGCGGATTTAACGCCTTGCGGATGGCGACCCCGCCCAGCGAGCAGATTGCATCGGAAGCAGCAGCGCTCGGCTTGTGGATCGTCTCGCCCCCGCCGCCAACCGGCGACGCCGCCATGAACCTGGACGCTGCCGGGGGATCGATTGGCGAAGTTTACGACCCGGTGCTCGCCTGGGATTTGGGACATAACCTCGCCGTGGGCGATTTGGATCGGACGTCGCAGCTCGCGGACGAAGTGCGCCGCGCGGATCGCTTTCGCGCGCGGCCGCTGGTTTGCAGCCCTGTCGCCGATTTACGCTCGTATAGCCGCCTGGTCGGCGCCATCGTGGCGGAGCGCTCGCCGCTTGGCACGAGCCTGGAGCTGGCCGACTACGGCACCTGGCTGCGGGAACGCCCGCGGTTGCTCGCACCCGGCACGCCGCTTTGGGCGAATATTCAGACACAGCTTGATCCCCTGCTATTAGAGCAACAGTCGCTCTTCACCGGCAAAGATCAACGCCGCGCCGGCGTCGAGCCGGAGCAGATCCGCATGCTGGTGTTCCAAGCCCTCGCCGCGGGCGCGCGGGGATTCAGCTTCCGTTCATCGTCACCGCTCGATTATCAGGATCAGGCCACGCGGACGCGCGCGAAGGCGTTGGAAGCGTTGAACCTGGAACTGGAAATCATCGAGCCGTTCGTCGCGGCGGGGCAATTGTCGGCGATCTCGGTCTCCGGTAATCGAGAACTCACTGCCGCGGTGCTGCAAACCGAGAACGCGCGGCTGTTGATCCCGATCTGGTGCGGGCCGGGAGCGCAATTTGTACCAGGCCAATCTGCAGGCAATGAGATTTCGTTTACCGTGCCCGGCGTTCCGGCGGCGCATGAACCGTACGAACTGACGCCAGCGGGCCTCAATGCGATTCGCAAACAACGCGTCACCGGCGGTACGCGGGTGACGCTCGACGAGTTTGGCGTTACCTCGCTGATTCTCCTCACCGGCGATCCCCGCGTGTTGAGCGCCATCACCACTGGCATCCAACGCAGCCGAGCGCAAGCGGCGAAATTATCTGTCGACCTGGCATTGGAAAAACTGAGCCTGGTCGATCAGATTGATCGCACATTGACCGTTAATGCGCAGGCCGTAACCAGTGCCGAGGATTGGCGCGTGGTCTCGCGCCGCATCATCGAGCAGGCTGAGCTGCGGCTCGTGGCGCAAGACTATAAGACGGCGTACATCCTGGCCCATCGCTCGACGCGGGCATTGCGATTGATCGAGCGTTCGCATTGGGAAGCGGCCGTCGCCAAGCTCGGCACGCCGGCCAGCAGCCCATTGGCAGTGGGTTTCACCACGTTGCCGGAACATTGGCGGATGGTGGAAACGCTGAACGGAGTGCAGCCGGGCAGGAGCCAACTCAACGGCGGCAACTTCGAGAATCTCGACGCCTTGGTTTCCGGCGGCTGGGAGCATATTCAGCACACCGAGAATGGCGTGCAGACGGTCGTGGAACTCGCCCCGCAAGCGGCGCGATCCGGCAAACTTGGATTGCGATTGCGAGCCACCGCGGCCGATCCGAAATCACCGCCGGGGATGATCGAGTCGCCGCCCGTTTGGATCAGCGCGCCGCCGGTGCCGTTTGCGCCGGGCACTTGGGTGCGCATTCATGGCTGGCTGAAAGTCGCGTCGCCGATCGTTGGCAGCGTCGACGGACTGATGATCGGCGATTCGCTCGGCGGACCAGCACTCGCCGAACGCATCGGCGCGACGCGTGGGTGGCGCGAGTTCACGCTCTACCGCGTGGTCAACGACACCGGCAGCGTGGCCGCGACCTTCGCCTTGTCTGGTTTGGGCGAAGTACATCTCGATGACGTGACCGTCGAACCGCTCGGCGGTGCAGGCCGAACGACAGGCTACCCTTCGACGGGACAGCGCTATCCGTCGACACAGCGCTAAAGACGTCACAAGGCGAGATTTAAGGAGCCGGAAGCATGAGCGCCCGAAGCGCGTCCGAGTAAGACGTCGTTAGCAGTGCGCTCCGGGCGCTGACGCTTTCGGCTCTATGGTTTGGCTCAGCTAGCCGGTGCGGACGGGGTCGGTGAGATAGCGCAGGATGTCGCGGACGGAAATGACGCCGCGTAGTTGGCCGTTGCAGAGGATCGGGACGTGGCGAAAGTGTCCCAGGTCCATCTTGTGGAGCGCGAACGCCAGCTTGTCTTGCTCGTCGAGCATCTCCGGCGATTCCGTCATGAAGTCTCGGACGGGACGTGGCCGGTGACGATCGATCTCGTCGCCGATGCGCATCAGTGCATCGCGCTCGCTGAAGATGCCGACGACGTCGGTGCCACGCACGACGACGACGCAGCCGATCCGTTCGCGGACGAGCATGTCGATCGTCGCGCCCACGGTGGTGGATTCATCCACCGCCAGCGACGGCACGCGCACTAAAGTGCCGGCGCGATCTTGAAACAGCGCGTTTTCCACGCCGGGCGACCGGTGCGGTTTGCTGAGATGCCCCAGCGATTGCGAGCAGTCGTCGCACTCATCGACGCCGTCGATGTTCTCCGCTCCGCAGAAGGGACAGAGGATCATGGGGCGCCTCCTTACAGGCAAATGATGAATGATGAATGACGAATGATGACTTGGCAGAGCAGCTGCGAAATCGCCGCCCGTTCGTCATTCATCATTCTGCATTCATCATTTCCGTTAGTTTACCGTCCAAGTATCTCCGGCGTTGAACAACGCCGTCAGGTCGCCTTCGCGTTTGGCGCGGGCGTCGCGGACTTGCGCGTTGACGAGCGAGTCGTACGACGGGCGGTCCACGTCGCGGAACACGCCGATCGGCTCCGGGAATTCCGGATGCGTCATGCGGCTCAACAAGTAGGCCAGCGTCGGCTCGGTCGATTTCTCGTCGTGGAACAGCAGGTCGTCCTCGCTGATCCCCTTGCCGAGTTCGACCACCTCGGGGTCCATGCCATTGAGGCGAATGCCCTTGTTGCGTTCTTTGCCGAAGATCAGCGGCTTGCCGTGCTCCAGTTCGATCGTCGTGTCGCTCTTCTGGCTGCGATCGGTCGCGTAATCGAACGCCCCGTCGTTGAAGACGTTGCAATTCTGGTAGACCTCGACGAACGACACGCCGCGGTGTTCGGCCGCGCGCTTCAGCACCATACCGAGATGCTTGATATGCACGTCGATCGAACGCGCCACGAACGTCGCTTCGCAGCCGATGGCGATCGACAGCGGATGCAACGGGTTCTCCACCGAGCCGAACGGCGTGCTCTTGGTTACCTTGCCCAGCGGCGACGTCGGGGAGTATTGCCCCTTGGTCAAGCCGTAGATGCGGTTGTTGAACAGCACGATGTTGATATCGAGATTGCGGCGAATGGCGTGCATCAGGTGATTGCCGCCGATCGACAATGCGTCGCCGTCGCCCGTGATCACCCAGACGGACAACTCCGGCCGTGTGAGCTTGAGCCCCGTCGCCACGGCCGGGGCGCGACCGTGGATGGAGTGGATGCCGTAGGTGTTCATGTAGTACGGAAACCGGCTGGAGCAGCCGATGCCGGAAATGAACACGGTGTTCTCACGTGGCACGCCGAGGGTCGGCAGCACCTTCTTCATCTGCGCGAGGATGCTGTAATCGCCGCAGCCGGGGCACCAGCGGACTTCTTGATCGCTGGCGAAATCGGCGGCCTGCAAAACCGGCAGCGAGCCGGACGGTTGTTGCGTGTCTGTGCTCATGGATGTGCGCTGAAAAAAGTATGGACCTCGGCGGGAAATACATCTCGCGGAGGCGTTGCCTATTTCACGAGTTCCTGAATCTTGCTCACGATTTCCGCGACGGTGAAAGGCTTGCCTTGCACCTTGTTCAGACCGATGGCGTCCACCAGGAATTTGTGGCGGACCAGCATGATCAACTGTCCCTTGTTCAATTCGGGGACCAACACCTTCTTGTAACGCTTGACGATCTCGCCCAAGTTCCTGGGGAACGGGTTCAAGTAACGCAGGTGAGCGTGGGCCACCGACGTGCCAAGTTGCCGTGCGCGAGTAACGGCCGTCGCGCAGGCGCCGTAGGTGCCACCCCAACTCAGGACCAGCACGTCGCCGGTCTCGGGACCGTCGACTTCCTGTAACGGTACGTCGTTCGCCACGGCGGCCACTTTCGCGGCGCGGGTATCCACCATGTGCTGGTGGTTGATCGGATCGTAACTGACGTTGCCGGTGATGTCCTGTTTTTCCAGGCCGCCGATGCGGTGCATCAATCCCGGCGTGCCAGGCAGCGCCCAGGGGCGCGACAGCCGCTCGTTCCGCTCATAGGGATGAAACTCGTCGCCGTTTTCCGAGGCGCTCGGATGCCGAATCTCCATGGTCGGCAAGGCGTCGACCTGAGGAATTCTCCAGGGCTCGGCGCCGTTGGCGATATAGCCGTCGCTCAGCAGCATGACCGGAGTCATGAACCGCGCGGCAATCCGCCAGGCCTCGATGGCGACCTCGAAGCAATCGGCCGGGCTCCGGCAGGCGATGATCGGCATCGGGCATTCGCCATTACGGCCGTACATGGCTTGCATCAAGTCGGCTTGCTCGGTCTTGGTCGGCAAGCCGGTGCTGGGGCCGCCGCGCTGCACGTTGATGATCAACATCGGCAGCTCGGTCATCACGGCCAGGCCCATGCCTTCGCCCTTGAGGGCAATGCCAGGGCCGCTGGACGTGGTGATGGCCATCGCGCCGCCAAAGGCCGCGCCGATCGCGGACGTGACCGCGGCGATTTCGTCTTCCGCTTGGAAGGTCCGCACGCCGAAGTTCTTGTGCCGTGAGAGGTCGTGAAGAATATCGCTGGCCGGCGTGATCGGGTAACTGCCCAGGAACAGCTCTTTGCCGCTCAACTTGGCCGCCGCCACCAAACCGATGGCCAAGGCCTGGTTGCCGGTGATGTTGCGGTATTGGCCCGGTTTCAACTTGGCCGGCGCGACGCGGTACTGGCTGTGCAGGGCGTCCGTGGTCTCGCCGTAGTTGAAGCCGGCGGTCAGCGCGCGGCGATTCGCCTCGGCGATTTCCGGGCGTTTGCCGAACTTGTCTTCGATGTAACGCAGCGTGGGCTCCATCGAGCGGTCGTAGAGCCAGAACACCAGCCCCATCGCGTAGAAGTTCCGGCAGCGATCGGATTCCTTCACGCCCAAGTTGAGCGATTCGACGGCCAGCCGAGTCAACTTCGTCATGTCGACGGAGAACAACTGGTAGCCTTCCAGGCTGCCGTCCTCGATCGGGTTCGTGGCGTAGCCGGCTTGTTTCAAGCCTTTGTCGTCGAAGGCCTCGCTGTTGAGAATCAGGATCCCGCCGGGAACCAGGTCCGCCAGATTCGTCACCAGCGCGGCCGGGTTCATCGCCACGAGGGCGTCGACCTGGTCGCCGGGCGTGAAGATTTCTTCACTGGCGAAGTGGATCTGAAATCCGCTCACGCCGGCCTTCGTACCGCGGGGCGCGCGAATCTCGGCCGGGAAGTCCGGAAACGTGGCGACGTCGTTTCCGGCCAGCGCGGACGTATTGGTGAATTGAGTCCCGGCCAATTGCATTCCGTCGCCGGAATCGCCGCAAAAGCGCACTGTGGCCGAGGGGATCTCGCTGATTTCTTTGGCAACCGCCGAGGTCGCGGACATATCTCGTTCTGTTCCTTCGCAAAAGTTGCGATGCAAGCGGGTGGGAGCGGGAAGCGGATGGCCAGTGTGTATTAAGGGCCTTCGCGTTCCGACAACAAAGGTTGGGGCTTGGGAGGCAGGTTATAGACCAATCGAGGGAAGAACTGCACCAGGTAATGCACGATTCCGGACACCGTAAGCACGCCGATCGCGGCGCCCGAGGCGTTTGTCACGGGCAAGCGGCGGTAACCGCCCTTGTTCATGAGGCGGATCGCGGCGGCGATGGTCGTCTCACGTGGAATTGTAACGCAATGTCCACTGATGACGGATTCTACGCTTTGATCCCAGTCCGTGCCTTGTGACATGAGACGGAGCACATCCCGTTCCGTGAGAATGCCGACGATTTTGGCTTCGCGGCAAACGAGCACGCCGCCAGCCCGTTGTTGGCGCATCAGGCGAACCGCCTCGCGCACCGACGCGCCGGGGCTGACCACCAAGGGATCTTCCCAAGGCGCCTGTTCGATCGTCTCGACCTTCAACTGGCCGGCGATGT
>JALHLM010000083.1 GCA_022844585.1 Pirellulales bacterium
AGTCGAGAAAATCAGCCCGGGACCGGCCCAAACGCCGATCGTGATTTCGCCCAGCGGGAAAAGGTCCGGTTTTGAATAAGCTGGGCAGTCTAACTAGGGCAGGTGGGGGCGTCAAGGATCGGTTGGCAGCCCCGCGGCGGTACGGTTTGCCCGTTCGCGAAATGGGGAAAGTGCGGAGCTAGTGGGTAGGCGCTCATTCCAGAAAATAGCCCGCCATGAGAAATACCAGGCATGTCAAATTCAATGCTACGACTACACCCCAAGCGGTGTGACCAACCAACCTGCCGCAGAAGCCGCCAAACGTTGTAAACACGCCAAAATAGCCTGGAAAGAACAACAGGCCGAAGTCCGCCCAAGATACTGCATCGAACGATAGTCTCAGGCAAGTGAGGCTGACACAAAGACCGCCCGTCCAAAGGAGCAATTGAGAAAGCGGGCTGATGGGCTTTTCTTCCATGCTTCGATCCTGCCTTGCATGCTCTCAGTTGCAGCGAAGTTGAAGCCCGTGCCAAACTTCACTTCGATAGATTCAATACGGTGGGCCTGTGAGTTCCAAGTTCAACACCACCAGACCGACGACTGCCACGAAAACGACTCCGAGAATCGCCGGCAACATCGCCCACCACAAGACTCGCTTCATCCACCAAAGTAGGCCGGTGATGATGGAGTAGATTGCCAGGACAGACAGAAACACGGGCGGTTGGGCAAAGGTGTAAACATCCATGACGCACAGTGCGGCGTAGCCCCCTCCGATGCATAGCAAGAGCCACGACAAAAACGCCTTTGGAAAGTGGTCGTCCATCCCTATGGCATTCCTCTGTTACGGATGGAGTTGGCCCGTCGGGCGAAAGCTCGTGGGCGTTTGTTTCTGCAAATCTAGGCGATTTTTCCGCGGTCTTTATCACGACGGACTTGGTGACGTCCGGAACAGGAGACCGTCGGTCGGGGCCGGCGGCACGGTCGGGAGGCACGTGCCACAACCTGGCGCATGGATTAGACTGGGTTCCAGAAGCCCCGCCCCTGACCTGCTGTTCCAGGCGTTTTTGCATGGTCCATCTCGGACGATTTCTCGCGATTTTTGCCATCCTGGTGATGGGCCGCGTCGCTTTGGCGGACGACACCGTGACGGTTGCGCCTTCCGCTGGCGAGCAGGCCGTTGATCCTGCCGGTCTGGCCCTCTTTCAAGGCCATCTGCGGGAACTGCTCGCCCATCGCTGCGTGATGTGCCATGGAGGCGACGCGACTGAGTCGGAGTTTGACCTGACCACCCGCGAAGGGCTGCTCAAGGGTGGCGCTGGCGGCGAGGTGCTGGCGGTCGGGCAGGGTTCGTCGAGCCGGCTGGTCAAGCTGTTGCGCCACGAAGAAGAGCCGAAGATGCCGGAGGAGGGGGACAAGCTCACCGAGGAGGAGATCGCCTGGGTGGTGGAGTGGATCGACCGCGGCGCGCCGTACGACAAACCGCTGCGCACGGAGGAAGACTCCACGCCATGGACGGAGCGCGTGGTGCCGGCCGAGGCGCGGCAGCATTGGTCGTTCCAGCGATTGCACGATGTTGCGCCGCCGGAGTTGGCGGACGACGACTGGTCGCGCACGCCAATCGATAAGTTCATCCTGGAGAAACAGCGCGCACAGGGGCTGACGCCGAATGCGCCGGCCGATCGCCGCGTGTTGATTCGCCGCGCGTACTTGGATTTGATCGGCCTGCCGCCGACGCCCGAGGAAGTCGATGCGTTCTTGGCGGATGAAGCGCCGGACGCTTACGAAAAGCTGATCGATCGCTTGCTCGAGGATCCGCACTTCGGCGAACGCTGGGCGCGACATTGGCTCGACGTGGCGCGCTTTGCCGAGAGCCATGGCTTCGAGCACGACTACGATCGGCCCTACGCCTTCCACTACCGCGACTTCGTGATCCGCGCGTTCAACGCCGACTTGCCGTTCAACACCTTCGTGAAATGGCAACTCGCCGGCGACGAGTACGAGCCGGAGAATCCGCTCGCGATGATGGCCACCGGTTTCCTGGCGGCCGGCGTGCATGCCACGCAGATCACCAAGAACGAAGTCGAAAAGCACCGCTACGACGAACTGGACGACATGGTCGGCACGACCACGACCGCCATGCTCGGGCTGACGCTCGGCTGCGCCCGTTGCCACGACCACAAGTTCGACCCGTTGCCGCAGCGCGACTACTACCGCATGGTGGCCAACTTCACGACCACGGTGCGCAGCGAGCAGGAGTTGAATTTCGAACCCGATGCCTTTGCAAAAGCGATGCGCGAGTTCGACGAAGCGCAAGCACCGTTGGCCGCAGCGCTCGCAGCATATGAGCAAACTGAGTTGCTGGCCAAGTTCGCCGACTGGGAACGGGCTCAAGCCGATGCGAAACCGCCTGTCCCATGGCAAGCGTTGGCGATCGAGCAATTCACATCGACAGGCAATTCGTCGTCCAAGCCGCTGGACGACGGTTCGCTTCTAATCGAAGGCGCATCGGCCGATAGCGAAAGTTACTCCGTGTCTGGCGTGGCGGAGCTAACTGGCGCGACGTCCTTGCGACTGGAGGCGATTGCGCATGATTCCCTCCCGCAAAATGGTCCCGGGCGCGCTGCAAACGGCAACTTCGCGCTGTCGCGCGCTTCGCTGCAAGTGGCACCGGCAAGTGGCGATGCCGAGCCGACGGAAGTGCGCTTCGATCGCGCCGTCGCGACTCACGAACAAGAAGGCTTGCCTGCCGCGGCAACCATCGACGACGACGCCAAGTCCGCCTGGGCGGTGGACGGCAAGATCGGGCAGGATCATGCACTGGTATTGCAACTCGCGGATGATATGACAGCAGCGGGCTCCGTCCGCTGGACGTTGACGCTCAAGTTCGAGAACAACGCCGGGCACAGCATCGGGCGGTTGCGCTTGTCGACGAGTAATGCGCCGCGCCCAGTGGGACTCGAAGGGAACGCCATTCCTGGCGAGATCGCGCGGTTGCTGCGCATTCCGACGGCGCATCGCTCACCCGACGAACGGCAAGTATTGCTGGATTGGTACAAATGGCGCGACGCCGGTTGGCAGGCGTTGCGCAGGCCGGTGCGGGAACTTTTGTTGGCCGAGCCGAAGCCGAAGCTGGAAAAAGTGCTGATCTCCAGCGAAGGCGTTCCGGCCGTGCGTTTGCATACGCAAGGAGGCGATTTCCTCGAAGCGACGCATTTCCTCAAACGCGGCAATCCGAACGACAAAGTCGCGGTCGCGGAGCCTGGTTTCGTTCAAGTCGCCTCCGACGCCGGCGAAGGTCCGGAACATTGGTTCGTCGCGCCGCCCGAGGGATCGCACACTTCGTATCGCCGCCGCGCGCTGGCGGAATGGATGACCGACGTCGATCACGGGGCGGGGCACTTGCTGGCGCGGGTGATCGTGAATCGCCTCTGGCAGCATCATTTCGGCCGCGGCATCGTGGCCACGCCGAGCGACTTTGGCACGCGCGGCGAGCCGCCGACCCATCCCGAGTTACTCGATTGGCTCGCGGGCGAATTAATTCGCAACGGCTGGCAATTGAAACCGCTGCACAAGCTGATGATGACGAGCGCTGTCTATCAGCAGAATTCAATCGCCGATGAAGCCAAGGCGTTGATCGACCTGGACAACAAGCTGCTATGGCGACACGTGCCGCATCGCTTGGAGGCCGAGATTCTGCGCGATCAAATGCTTGCGGTCAGCGGCGCGCTCGACGCGACGATGTTCGGCTCGGGCACGCTCGATGAATCGCATCGCCGTCGGAGCATTTACTTCACCGTAAAGCGCAGCAAGCTCGTGCCGATGATGCTCTCGTTCGACGCGCCGGATGCGCTGGCCGGGCTGGGACGACGTGCGACAACGACCGTCGCGCCGCAAGCCCTGACGATCATGAACAACGCCCAGGTCCGTTCCTGGGCCGTGGCGTTCGCCGATAAAGTGATGCCGGACGAGCAGGTTGCAAGCGAAGCCGCCGTCCAGAACGCCCACCGTCTGGCGCTCTGCCGCGAACCGGACCAAGCGGAGCTCGCCGCGGCCGTGCGCTTCATCGAAGCGCAAACAGCCGCCTACAGCGCCGCGGGAAATCCCACTCCGCGGCGCATCGCGATGGCGGACTACTGCCAGATTCTCTTCGGGTTGAACGAATTCGCCTACGCCGATTAGGCGATCATGTCGTCACCGTCATCGAGCGACCATTCCCACGGCGCCTTGTCAGCCGTCGTGGCGATCACCGTGTCCGCCAGGTCTTGTTCGTCCAACCAGGCATCGTCGCCGTCGTCATCTCCGGCGCGATCGAATAGCGCGTCCGCCGCGCTGCCCGGGGTTGCCGCGCTCGAAGGTTGCGGCGGGATCGGGACGGCGACGGACCCGAAGTTGTTGCGTACCGCATTCAAATCGCCAATGTCGATGAGGCCGTTGCCCGAGCGATCTCCGAAAATGTTTGTCGGCGGGAACCCGAAGTTGTTGCGCACATAGTTCAAGTCGGCGATGCCCACATCGCCATTGCGATTCGTGTCCGCCTGCAGCACGCGGAAGCTGAATTGGAAGGCGCCACCGGGCGTCGTATTTCCGGACGGATACGCGGTTGTACCATTTGTCCATTCACCGTCCAGGGCCAATCCGTCATCCACGTCGGTGACCGCGTCGCTCAAGGTGAGATTCACCAGGTCGAGGCCAATCTGCGAAGTCAGTTTCCAGGTCGCGGTGAACGTCAACGCGTTGTAGTTGAATGAGGCGACTGAGTACGTGCCGCCATTTACGCCGACGATCGACAAGTCGTTTACGTCAACCTGAACGTCCTCGGTAAACACTAGGCGAATCAGATCGACATTCGACCACGGAAGCACTTTCCATTGATCCGCGCCGCTGGGAATGGCGAAGCCGGACGGGCCCGTCATACTCAAGAAGACCGGCGTCCAGGCAGTCGACGAGGCGAACACCTGCGCCACGGCCGGCGCTTCGTCCGACACGGTGATGACGTTGATCGTGACGACGTCCGTATCGACGCCAAGGTCGTCGTCGGCGGCCGTCAACGTGACCTGATAACTGCCAGGGCTCGTCGGCGTGAATGAGAACGCCGCGCCCGCGCCCGATGCGTACGCCACGCCGTTGCGCAACACTTCCCAACTCAGGGCGAGCGTGTCCATAGTTCCGACGTCGCTCACGAGACTCGTCAAGTCGATCGGCACGCCGGTTTCACCGGATGCCGGAGCGCCCACGATCGCCGCCGTGGGCGCGACGTTCGTCACCGTCGCGGCCACGGTCTCTTGATCCTCGCCGCCGTCCCCGTCGGACAGCGCAAGTTGCACGGAGTAAGCATCACTTGCCGTGCCACTTGGGTTATCGTCCAAGTATTGGTGCGTCACGTCGAACGTGGTGGTACCGGCGGCAAACAGGAAGACTTCCGGATCGCCTTCGCCCCAATTCACGGTCAGCGTGAAGGCGTCATCCGTTCCCGGATCGGAAATCGCGCCTGTCAAATGAGCGACGCCGTTCTCATCCACAGACGTGATTGCGACGTCGAGCAGGGCCGGCGCGACATTGACTACGATGATTGCCGTCGCGTCGGCGTCTTCGCCCAGGTCGTCATCCGCGAGCGTCACGGAGATCGCATACGCGCCGCCATTCGCCGCCGTTTCATCCAAATACGAGTGCGTCAGATCAAACGACGTCGTCCCCGCAGGGAACGGATAGTCGACGATCGCGCCGTCCCCCCAGTCGACGTGCAAGACAAAGGAATCGAGCGTGCCGACATCGGCGATCGTGCCGGTGAGATGCGCTTCGCCTCCTTCATCGATCGACGGCGTGACAGCCAGATCGGACAACACCGGCGCGACGTTCTTGACGGTCGTGGAGATGCTGTGCTCCGCCTCGCCAAGATCGTCGTCCGACAGCGTCAATTGAATGGAGAACACATCCGACGACGTACCACTCGGTGCGTCGTCGAGATAACGATGCGTGAAGGCGAAATCGGTGGCGCCGGGCGCGAAGTGATGCGTCTCGCTTTGGCCGTCGCCCCAGTGGATGACTAAGGTAAGTGGATCCAGTGGCCCGGCCTCGCCCAGGAGTCCGGTCAGCGTGACTTCGCCGTTCTCGTCGACCTCAGCGGTGACTTCGACGTCACTCAACGTGGGTGCGACGTTGGCCACGGTCACGCTCGTCGCGTCGGTGACGGAAACCGTGGACGTCGTTTCCGCCACGGTCACCAACACCGGGTACGAATCCGTCGCCGTGCCTGAGGGATCGTCGTCCTCGTAGGTGTGCATCGTGCTGAAACTGTCGACGCCCGCGGGAACGGTGATCACGTCGACCTGTCCGTCGCCCCAATCGATCGTCACTTCGTGCGGATCGGCCGACGGGCCCTCGAACGTGCCGTTGAGCGTCAGCGCCGCGTTTTCGTCGACGGGATTCGCATCGAACGTCAACACGAGGTTCCGCAGACCGAAGAAGTCGACGAATCCCAAGTCGTCGTCATCGCCATCGTGAAACACGACCTGCTCGATGTCAGCGACGGCCTCAGAGAAGAAGACATTGCGACGGGCCGAGACGTCCGGCGGAGCGCCTTGGCGTCCGGTGACGTTGTCTTCATTCAAATTGACGATGGCGCCGTCGTCCTCGTCGGCGTTGCCCGTGTAGCTTGAAAAATCGTTGCCGCCGTGGCTCACGCCGAAGCCGGTGAAGTCGGCGCCCAGCCCTTCCTGGCCGGCGTCCACCACGCTGTCCGTTTCGATGAGGAGTCCGATCGAACCGTTGTCGGTCAGATCATTGTCCTGCAGCAGCGCGACGCCTTCATTTAACACGCTGACGCCGACGTTGTTGTCGACCACGCGATTGCCGACGATCTTCGCAGCGCCGCCGTTCACCTCAATGCCGACCAGCCCGCCCGTAATCGAGGCGGTGTTGCCGAGAATGCGCGCCACCGCGAGGCGGCCGCCGTCGTCAGGTCCGTCGCTTTCGTAGACTCGCACCCCGATGTCATTGTCGTGAAGCGTGTTGTTGTTGGCTTCCTGACCGTCGCCAATCGTCGCCCGCACCGGACGTCCACCGGATGGCGAATCACCGTTGCGGAATAAGTCGACGCCGATTTCGAAGCCTTCGATCGTGTTGCCGAGGATCGTGGCGTAGCTGGCGCCGTCCTCGTCGCCAAACACGTCGCCGTCGTCCGTAAGGAACACGCCCACGCCGCGGCCAGTGCTATTGGACGTGCTCTGTGAGCTAATCACCTCATTGCTCGCGACGACGATCGGACGGTTGGCATCCTCGTTATGGAACAACCAGATTCCCGCGTCGCCGCCGGACGCCTGAATTGAGTTGCCCACGACGTTGACCGCGCCTTGCGCGTACTGGATGAATACGCCGACGTCGGCCGTATTCAACTCGGTCAAGTCGATCGTGTTGCCGAGGTTGTCGGCACCTCCCACGCGGCTGCCGTTGGCCACGCCGCTCAGCGCAATCCCCTGGTTCACGCGGCTGAGTTCGTTGGACTGAATGATCACCAACGGCGCGTTCGTCAAATCGCCGCGGTCGTTGGCGCCAATGCCGATCCGCGCATCACGGATCGTGTTGCCGACGATCAGGGAATTCGCTTCGCGCACAAGGATCGCTTCGCGCTGGGTCACGTCGTCGATCTGATTGCCGCGCACGATATTGTCGAAGCTGCGCACAGCGCCAGGGGCTTCAGAAGAAAACAATTCGATGCCCCGTCGCCAGACGTGTAGGATGTCGACATCTTCCACGCGCGCGCGGTCGTAGACCACGCCCGTTCGCCGATCCGCGACAATGCCGGTGCGGAAGTTATTGCGTCCCGGAGTCAGTGCGTGATTCGCACGTCCGTCGATCGTCAGGTTCTCGATGCTGACATCACTCGACTGAATGATGAAGCCCTGCTGGAACACGCCGCCGAAGGCCGTATCGACGTGCGCGTCTTCGTCGCCAGGCGCGATCACGACGCCGGAGCGGCTTTCGCCGACGATCGAGAGCGCGCGATCGACGGTCGAATTGCTTTCCCGGTAGAGGCCGTCATGAATGGTTAATGTGCCGCCAGCCACGGACCAGTTGATTCCTTCCTGAATCGTGCCCCGGGCGACGACTTGTGGACTGTCGTCGTCAACGTGCAGCGCGGAAAAATCGCCCTGGAAGCCGTTGGAAGAATCGGCGTCGATGTCCGTGCCGCTGTCGAGCCAAGGGGAAAAGTCAATGTCCCCTTGTTCTTGCTGATTCACGCCTTCGGCCGTGCTAACGCCCCACCAATTGCCCGACGCGTCAACCAGTTCGCCAGATTGATTGCGAATCGCGCGGTCGCCATTTCCCGTGAAGGAGTTATTGAAAATCGGCCCCATCGCGCCGGCGGACGGCATGATGCGCACGCCATCGCTGTCGTTGTCGGTGATGAAGTTGTTGGTGATCGAGGTGACAACGCCGTCGTCGGTAATGCGAATGCCGATGTCATTGTCGTTAATGCGATTGCCCGTGATCGAAGCGGTGCCGCCGTCGACATCGATGCCCACGTTGTTTCTGGAAATCGTGGCCGCATTTCCCGTGATCTCGGCGGCGCCTTTGACGAAAATACCTCGCCCAAACCCGTGAATGCTGTTGTCATTTAAGCTGCCGTCAATCACCGCCGACGAGCCTCCCTGGACGTCGATGCCAATCCCATCCTGATCGCCCAGTCCCGTCAAGGAATTACCCGAAATATGGGCTGCACCCTGTGACGAAACGATGATCCCGCGGAACACGTTTTCCAGCACGTTGCCCAGCAATTGGATGGGCTCGTGGCCGGACAGGTTGGTGTTCGGCTGCCATTGAAAGGCGAGATTGGCGCCGTTGACCTCGTTGGCTTCGTACAGCACGTGCGTCGAGGCTCCGCTCTGAGAGCCGATACGAAAGGCGCGCTGCAGGTTCGTGCGTGGGTCATTCCCTGAGTCAAGATTCAGAAACTGATTGCCGCGGATCGTGATGTCGCTCGCATGCGCCAATCCCGCATCCCAAATGCCGATCACCGTCGATGGATTGGCTGATTGGGCGTGCAGCACGTTGATCGTGTTGCCTTCAATCAGCAGGCCGTCGTAAGCGGTCGGCCCGTCCGGGCTGCTCTGGATTCCCACCGCCGCGGCGAATTGCGAACCGGACGACTCTTCGTCCCCCGGGATGTCAATCTGATTGTTCTGCACGGTCTGGTTCGCGCCCGGGCCGAGTGCGATGCCGATGTTCTGGAAGGAATCGGCGCGAGCAACATTGAAATTCCAATCCGCCGCCAAACGCAGATGATTGCCAGCGACTTGCAGTCCATTGCGGGCATCTTCGTTGCCGCCGGCTCGAGCGGCATCAATCGACAGGTCGAAGTCGAAGATACTCAGCCGCGAGATTTCCCAGTCGTGCGTATCGTCGCTCGAGAGCCGGAACACTCCTTCCAGATCGACCGTCGGCAAGTCGCCCGGGCCAAGGATCGTCGCGTCTCCCAAGTTCTCGGCGGTGATTGTGACGCCGTGAATGCCGCCGGGCAACACGACGGCATAGTCGTCCGCAGTTCCCGGCAAGCCGTCGTTCCCATGGGCCCAATCGGCGGCGGCGTTGGGCTCCGTGAAGTCAAAGGTCCCCTGCAGGTAGGCCGTGGTGTCGTTGTCCAACTGCGCGGCCATGTTCGCCAGGCGGCGAAAACTGTTGTGCGTCGGGTCTGTCGCCGACGGCGGCAGCGCCGTGACGAAGAGCGTGTCCGCGACCCATTGCACGAGGCCACGCGCCGCCTCGTCGATGACATGTTCGATGCGGTCTTCGATGGCGAAATCATCCAGCGCAACGCCGTCCAGCAGCCAGCTATTGCCGAGTGCGGTGACGGAGGCGCTGGTCTGGTTGTCGATGAGTACGCCATCGCCGTGAACGGCAAATGTATTCAGTCCCGGCGTGGCGGTGCTGCCGAGGTCTAAAGTGCCGCCCGTCACGCGTAACGCTGCCTGCGCACTCGCGGCGGTTTCCCGCACGGTCATGCCATGCAACGCGAGCGAGCCGCCCGTCACCAGCACCGTGGAATCGTTGCTGAGCGTGTCGAGCGTGATTCCCGTCATGGAAACGTTGCCCGCCACAATCGCCACGGCCGGCGACGCGCCGAGAATCGTGACGCCGGGCGCAGCCGCGACGACGGACACATTCTTGCCGATCGTGGCGCCGTGATACTGACCTGGATGGATGACAATGCTTCCGCCCGCGATCACGGCGGCCACCGCTTCCGGGAAATCGGCAAAGGCGTCAGCGCCAAAGCTAAGCGCGGGTCCGCTGCCGTCGGGATCGGCGCCTAGCGGGAGGCCGAGCCAGTCGTCGTTCACGTAGGCCGCGACGGCCGGAGGAAAGTCGTCATTGACGATCACGCCGAGGGCCTCGTCCACCAACAGGTTCGCGTTCACCGCGTTCTCAAGAATCAGCTTGAGCGTCTCATTGGGTTCTAAGGTTGCGTCGCGGCGTACTTCGACCGTAACGGTTTGATGCAATGTGTTCGGCGGAAAATCCAAGGTTCCGGCGGTGGCGGTGTAGTCACCATCTCCCTCCTCGTTCTCGGCGGATCCGTTCAGCGTCGAGTAATCGATGAAGACAGAATGATTCGGATTCGCGGAGGAGAGCGTGATCTCGAACGTCATCGTCGTGACGTCTTCTCCCGTTCCTTCCGCCAGAAACACGCCTGTGACGCTGATGTCCGGCAACCCGCCCCCTGCACCGGCGTTGCTGATAAATAACTGTTCGAAGTTCGTGTACGTCACCGTGGCGAAGTTCGCGAATTCCAGCTGTGCGCCGGTATCCGTGACGCCCACGTCCTGGGCGTTCACATAGAGCTGATCC
The DNA here is from genome assembly GCA_022844585.1 of Pirellulales bacterium. Taxonomy (GTDB): domain Bacteria; phylum Planctomycetota; class Planctomycetia; order Pirellulales; family JALHLM01; genus JALHLM01. The sequence continues at coordinate 10,822 of JALHLM010000083.1, forward strand.
CGCGAAGCATGCGAGCCGCCGTCGAGGTGCAAGTCCGCCGCACTCTGCGGTTCCATGAAGATCTGGTCGTCGCCGTCGTCCAGCACGATATCGATGCGCCCGGAAGCGAGCGCATCGAGCGGCTCGATCTGCAGCTGATCATCCGCAGCTCCGGAGATGATCCGTGTTGTCACGTTGGCCGCGGCGAAGTCGAACACCGGGCTGGTGCTGGCCGTGGAGAGACGGTTGATCGTGTCTGACGCGGCGGTTCCATCGGAAAGCGTGACAAATTGGGCGCCGGCAGCCAACAGAATGTCGCGCTCGGCGGGCGAAAGCAGATCGCTCACCAGTTCCACGCCGGTGAAGGCGAGGGATGCGCCATCCACCAATGTTTGGCCCGCGTCGGACGCGCTGATCGAATGACTCACTTGGAGCGGCGTTCCTCCCAGCCAGCGCACGTGATCCCCCGCGAGACCATGCAATCCGCCGTGGAATTCCAATCCGCCCGCCGGAAGCGGGTTGCCGCCGGACAGGTCGATTACCAGTTCGTCGTCATCGCTCGAACCGTTGATCGTCAACGTATCGATGGCGGTGAGATCCATTCGCGCGGCTTCAATGCCGTTGATCACGATCACCACTTCGGCGCCGTCCAGCGACACGACGAAGGTGTCCGCCACGCCGTCATCGGCCGGATCGCCGTCATTGACATCAGGATCGCCGGAGACATCGTTGGCGTCGACAATCAAATCAAAGCCGTCGAGCACGCCTTGCACGGCGGCCGCCGCGTTGACGAGTCCATGGCCGCTGAAATAGTCGTACCCCTGGGCGCCTGGAATCGCTTGCGGTGCATTCACATTGCGCTGCAGAATGTCGCTGGCCGTTAGTTTGAGCCCCGTGTGCAGACTTTTCACCGACAAGCTGCCAGGACCGCCCGCCGCGTCCATCATCAGCGCGGCGACCGCCGCCACGTGCGGCGCCGCAGCGGAACTGCCGGCAAAGTTCGGCAGCCCGTTCGGCTCCACGTCGGGTCCCGCGGCGAAGAACGTCGTATCGATCTGGTCGACGCCCGTAGCGTCGACATTGTGACGGATGATGGGCTGTGCCAGGCGGTTGCCCGAGGGATCGAAGAGGATCTCTTGGCGCCCCTGCGCGGAATAATCCTGAAGAATCGCCGGCGTCACGCCGAAGGGGGGCGTGGTGTAATACGGCGCCACCGCGACCGTAAACACTCCGTCGGCGGCATAGTGGCCGAATGAAGTCGACGTTTGATTCGTGTATTCATCGACAATCATCCCGCCTTCGAAGTCAACGTATTTCATCCGTCCCGGCGCCGGTCCGAAATACAACTCGATGCCGATATTGAATTCCGTGTCGGGGACGCCGTTGTTGTCAAAATCGTACGTGCCGTCGTTGAAGAAGGAGAAGATCTCGACGGGATCTCCCCCTACGTTCTGAGTTACGCCGCCGGTAAATGCCGTCTGACCAGATTTGTCGAACACGTAGATATCCACGTCGCTCGCAGAACCTGGGCTGGTCGCGGCTGGCTCGCCCGGGCTCGAGAGGAACGGCTGGTCCCATTGAAAGGACAAACGCATCGACTGCCCGACGGCCAAAGTGAACTTCTGAAAGGGATCGACGCCCGGGCCGGAATCGAAATCATGCAATGGACCGCCGTTGACGCCTTCGACGCCGGAATCCGTGAATGCATGGAAATCGGCGCCATCGTCGCCATAGTTGCCGGCCGATGAGAAATGAGCGACGCCGCTTTCCACGGCAGCGGTGACCGCCTGAGCGATGGCGCCGTCTTGGAACATCGGCTCGCTCAGGTAGCTCAAGTCGTCCACGATAATGTTCGCGCCGGCGTTACGCAGATTGTTGATGGCGGCGACGAAACTCGCGATCCCGATAATGCCGGTGTTGAAATAGATCTCCGCTCCCGGCGCAATGTCCGCGATGATCTGCGCCATGGCGCGCCCTTCATCCACCGGATCGAGTTCTTGCACGGGTGGCATTTCGACCAGGGTCGTCACCGGCGTGGGAAACTCCCCATTCGCCACGTCGGTCGCATAGCCGCCAAGCCGATTGAAGCTGTCGGAAATCACGCCGATCTTCACGCCCGAACCGTCCACGCCGAGTTGTCGCGCCACGTCTCCTTGCAGCGACGCGTCTCCCTGCGATTGCACGAGCCCGGCGTTCGTAACCGGGAGATGAGCCGGCCCAGCCCACGCCAGGCTGTCGAGTTTCGCCAATGCGTCAATCTGCCGCAGCGGCACCAACGCCGACACGAGATTGCGGTAAGCGCCGGTGATGGAGCCGCCCAGTCGTTCGATGTCGGCTCGCAGCGCCGCGGAATCGGTGCGCGCGTACGCATCGACGATCACGTTGCCGCCGGTCACCAGCACTTCCGGATCCGCAGGTTGGAATGAACCAGTGAAGACGCTGTAGCGGTGCTCGACGGACGTTCGCAGCAAGCTGGGGTCGATCGTCGAGAACTCCGCTTGCTTCGGGTTCCAGACGCCGTCGCGTTCACCGGTCAATGGATCGGTGAATTGCGGCAGCAAATTGTTGAACGCCAGCAGCCGGCGGTCTTCGAGCGGTTCGATGCTTCGCGTCAACGGCATCCGCCGCGAAATGGCATTCAATTGCCGCAGGCGCTGCGGAACTTTTGCGATCCCAGGAATAGATCGACGGCGCCGCGCTTGCTTCGAGGTGGCCATGCCAACGGTTCCTTTCCGCGCCAGCGGCGCGCAGCGCAAACGGAAATCAGTGCACGACACGAGTTCGCTTGGACTCATGGTGAGTCGTAAGCGCTCAGCGCCCGCCGTGCTCGATTCTTAGGAATCCTGTCTGCGCTCGCGGACCAGCGTGTTGTTTGCTCTGCGCGCCGCCTCGTGCGAACGCGCCGGGTGGAAGCTAATTTCAAAACAACGCATGCCACATGTGAGACCGTGGCCCGCTCCCAACTCCGCGAGCGCTGGACTCTTCTCTGCCATGGAACTTGGCTTGTACCACAGCGATCTCTACGCCGCGAGCGAACCGGCAACCTGGTTCCGGCAATCCGCCCGCGCATGGTCGACGCAGCCCATTCGTCAACCCCGATCATCCACTACAATGCCGCACAGATTCCTTGTCAAGCTTGCGTGACAGATTTCTGCGGAAATCTTCGAAGGTTGCTCCGACCCCCTCTTGGACTAAGCGGATGTGGATCAAGTTCCCGACCGCGGTCATTCTGAACAAAGAGCAACCAACCGACGGGAAACCGGAAACTTGCGATCGCAGAATATGAGCGATTCGCGAGGAAGTCGTTAAATACTGCGCGGAATCCGTATCTTGCCTGAACGCCCGCGATCAGGCCAGGATGTCGCGTACGACATTACCCTCGACGTCGGTCAAGCGGAAATCGCGCCCCTGAAAGCGGTAGGTGAGCCGCGTGTGATCGATGCCCAGGCAATGCAGCATGGTCGCATTCAGGTCATGGATATGCACCGGCTTGTCCGTGATGTTGTACGAGAAGTCGTCCGTTTCACCGTAGCTGATCCCGGGCTTCACGCCGCCGCCGGCCATCCAGATGGAGAAACAGCGCGGATGATGGTCGCGACCGTAGTTCGTGTCGCTGAGCGTCCCCTGGCTGTAAATGGTCCGGCCGAATTCCCCCCCCCAAACGACAAGGGTGTCTTCCAACAGGCCACGCTGCTTCAGGTCTTTCACCAGGGCCGCGCTCCCTTGATCGACATCGCGGCAGACGTACGGGAGCTGGTTCGGCAGGTCGTTGTGGTGGTCCCAATCGCGAATATAGACCTGCACGAAGCGGACTCCGCGCTCCACGAGCCGCCGGGCGAGCAGGCAATTCGCGGAAAACGTCCCCGGAGTCTTCGCATCGGGGCCGTACATGTCCAGCACGGCTTGCGGTTCCGACCCGACGTTGGCGAACTCCGGAACCGAGCTTTGCATCCGGTAGGCCATCTCGTACTGCCGGATTCGCGTGTTGATTTCCGGATCGCCGAACACTTCGAACTGCCGCTGATTCAATTTGGCGAGTCCGTCCAACATGCGGCGGCGCCCCTGGGGACTGACGCCGTCGGG
>JALHLM010000084.1 GCA_022844585.1 Pirellulales bacterium
TACTCCTGAAATGAATTCGTTGAGGCTTGCGTGTGAATGGTCGTCCGGCTTTTCAAACACCGAGGCAGCACCCGGAGCCGGGACACACAGGGTGACAAAACAACAGAAATCGCCGGGTGCTGCCTGGTGAACGGTCAGGGCCGGAATGAACTTCTGCGAGGGAATGCACTCCTTGCGCATGTTCACGCCGAGCCCTGGGTGAGCGATCAGATTAGGGAGATCTGCGAGAGACCGCCCCGCTGATCAAGCTCACGATGAACAACACGATGAACAGGAAGAACAGGATCTGCGCGATGCCGGAGGCCGCCGCATAGATGCCCGTGAATCCGAACAGTGCCGCGACCAGCGCCACGACCAGGAAGACCAATGCCCAGTGCAACATAAAGAAACCCTTTCGTGTGAATTTGCGAGTGCTTGTGGCGAGTGTTTCGTCGCCGGCGAAAAATGGTAAATGCACTTGCCGTGCCGGAACGCGCGGTTTCTGTCACGCGCCGAAAAAAGGCCATAAGTGTGCTTAGCGAATGACCGCGGATCTCCTTGATATAAGCCGCAAAGCTTGAATTGGCGTCCGGGCGAAACCGGCAAGCGCAGCGAACCTGCAAATTGCCTCGACAACAGAGGATTTCGCGTCACAATTGCTGGTCGCAAAGAGACCACCAAGGCAAGCTAGCGCTCAAAGCGCCGAGCGCATGTTATGCACAACGCGTCCGTTGGTCACTTCTCTGCTTTACATTCGCCGTAGGAATTCGTTGTTGCGTCTGGCACGCCGGTTGCGATCTTCGATTCGCGTCAGCCCGTTGGGCAACGAATCATCGAAACCAGACCTCGCCTCACTAACCTTCGCCAGGAGCGCCAACCATGGCCGCCAAAACCCTCACCACATTGCAAGATCTACTCACCCTCGAGCTGAAGGATCTCTACAGCGCCGAGCAACAAATCCTCAAGGCGCTGCCGGAAATGATCAAAGCCGCCACGTCGAAGAAACTGCAAGCGGCTTTGAAAGAGCATCTCACCGTCACGGAGCATCACGTCGAACGCCTGCAGCAAGCCTGCGACGAAATTGGCGTATCGCCCAAGGGGCACAAGTGTGCGGCGATGGAAGGCTTGTTGAAGGAAGGGGAAGAGATCGTCAAACAGAAGGGCAAGGCCGCGGATTCCGTACTGGACGCGGCAATCATTTCCGCCGCGCAACGCGTCGAGCACTACGAGATCGCCGGCTACGGCACCGCCGCCACGTTCGCCAAGCTGCTCGGCTTCGAAACCGCCGGCTCGCTCCTGGGCGAAACGCTGGAAGAAGAGAAGAACGCCGACGTATCGCTGACGGAGCTCGCCGAATCGGAAATCAATGCCGAAGCCGTCGAAGCCGAAGCTTAATTCCCAACTTTCGGGCCAGTGAGCGCCGCGGGCAAGACTGTCCGCGGCGCTTCGATCCGCCGCGCAATGCCGCAATCGCACATCCGAATACTGGAAACGCACATATGAAAAGTCGGCTCCTTTGGGCCGCCCTCTGGGTGATTGGCATTCCGCTTCCCATCGTTGTCATCTTGTACATGCTCTTTGGCGGCAGTTGAACACGCCCGGTGCTGCTGAACTGAATTCCACACCACCACGCAGAGGCTCCCGTGGCCATTACCGATTCACCGCATGTTGTTGAAGACCGCATGGCCGCGCTTCGCGCACAGTTGCGCCGTGAAGCCAAGGCCTGCCACCAAGCGCGCGAGCGCTGGACCGATTGGCGCGCGCATGTGCAAGCGCACCCCTGGCTCGCTTGCGGATTGGCGGCCGCGGTCGGCTACGCCTTCGTGCCCAACCGGCGCTCAAAGGAAAACGTGATCTCCGCCGCTACGTTGACTGCTCCGCCGATGCCTATGCCGCCCTCGTCAGGACTCATCGGAAGGCTCGCGACCGAAGCCGCGAGACGCGCCGCGCAACAGGCCCTGGCCGTGGGCGCCGCCTGGGCGTTGGCCCGCTTCCGGACGGCGCAGATGTCACCGGGCGCAGATCAAAACGGACACGGCGATCCGCACTCGTACGCCGAATCGTCCTATTCGCCGGACTATACGCCATGATTAGCACCCGCTGGTCTACCGAGAATCGGCGCAGCTTGGCCCGCGAAACGCGCGTTCAAACTGCGCCGTTGCCGGCCGCGCCGAAGTTGTTGGAACGGCCGGAAGTCAAGTTGGGCATTGCAGTCGCCGCCGGCTTTGCCATCGGCCTACTCGTAAAATGGGGCTGGCGAAAATGAGCGCGGGACCGACTCAACGATTGTTACAACGCGCCCGTGACTGGGCCGGCGATGCGGAAGAACTCGCCGCGTTGCAGTGGCAACTACTGCAACTCGAACTCGGCGAACTGACCATGCAGTTGCGCCGCAGCTTAATGCTGTTCGCCCTGGCTGGCGCCGTGCTCGCCATCGGACTACCGCTGGCCATCATCGCTGGCGTCGTGGTGCTTGCGCAAACAATGGATTGGCCTGTCGCCAATACGTTGACTATCGCTGGCGTGGCGTTCGTGATTGTCGCCGGCGGCCTGTGGTTCGCCGCGAAGCGCAGTTGGACCGTCGAGGCCTTCCTGCCGCGTTCACGGCTGCAGGCCAGACAAAACTTGCGCAGCGTGTTTGCCAGTTGGCACGTCTCGTCTGTCCCCGACGATCTCGATGACGACGAGTATTACCCCGATTGAACGACCTCAACCAAGTTTAGGAGATAGTTTTCCATGTCCACGACATCGATGCCGAAACCGCAGTCTCTGGAGAACGCTCGACGCGAAGCCAACGCGCCGCGCGTGCAAGCGGTCGACGTGAAGGAAGATCTCGTCGAGTACATGACCTGCTACGCCAAACAGAATCCTGCGCATGCCGCGTTGTTCTGTCTGGGCGTCGGCTTTGTCCTCGGCTGGAAGCTCAAGCCCTGGTAACCGCGAAGATGCTGTATCGCCGGCGACCAGCTCGGTCAATTCATCTACACCCCCAACGTCTAGCGCGACAAACATTCGCGAACATGGATGCATGCGAGATGGAAATTACCGCACTTCGCCCGCAAGAAACGCGTGTTTTTCGCGTTTCGTTCGAATCACCGCTCGCACTACCACTTCCGGGAGACTTTGGCATCAAAGATGCCAGTGAATCCCTCGCCGACCACAGGAACACTTGAAGCGCCACAGTAGCGCGAAGAAGGAGTCAACAATGAGATGGACGCCAGCATTGACAGTAGGTTCGATTGCCTTGAGTGCCGGAATGGCCTTCGCTCAGCAGTCGAACACGGAAACGGAACGCCGCCAACCCGCCGCCGCGGAACGGCAGCAGGGTGAACGCGAAGGAGTGCGCCGCGAGGGCCGCCGCGATGCCAACCAGAAGGACGCGATGTTCGCCAAGTGCCTGGCGATCGACAACAGTGCGGAGGTTCAGATTTCTGAATTCGCCGCACAACGCTTACAGAATGACCAGGCCAAGCAATTCGCCCAACAGATGGTCCGCGACCATCGGACCATGCTCGAAAAGCTGGGCCAATTCGGCGCCAAGGAAATCAACCTGAGCGCAGCGAATGCCAAGTCGGATCAACCGGCGGACGTCAATGTCCGTGCCGGCGCCGGCCAGGCCGACGTGAACGTGCAAGTTGATGAGCGTGACGGCGAGCAACGCCGCGCCGAACGCCGTGAAACCCGCACGGAACGCCGTGAAGGCGACGAGGCCGATTTTGTGGCCATCAAGCAGGAAATCGCCCAGGAATGCGTGCGGACCGCCCAGGAAGAACTCGCGGCGAAGCCGGCCAACGAGGTCGATCGCTGCTACATGGCGGCTCAGGTTTTCTCCCACCAGCACATGTTGGTCGGGCTGAAAGTCTTGGAACGGCATGCCTCGCCCGAAATGAAGGAGACGTTGACACAGGCCGCGCAGACGACCGAGCAGCATCTCAATCATGCGAAAGAGATCCTGAAGGCGTTGGACGGCCAGCACCAGAACGAAACGCCGGCCACGAGCGGCACCACCAGCCGGTAGCAAGTCACGCGAAATCAACGCGTAGTGCGTGTGGTGCAGGGGAGTCGTATTTCCGCGTCGATGCGGATTGCGGCTCCCCGCTTTTATGCGCTACGACCTAAAGCCGATCCCAAAACCTTTCCTGGGTGGCTGGGGTCGAATGTACTCATTCGCCCCCAGATCCTTCGCGCTGGGAGCGAGCGAGTACGCTCGACCCCAGCCACCCAGGTTTAATTTCAAGGTCTGGGATAGGCTCTACGCCATTGAACGATCAGCAATCAGCTTGAACGAATAGCGTCCAGCGTCCCGCAATCTGGGTGGATCGATAAACCGCCCTTTCCGTTGCAAAACGCCGGTTTGGCAGTAAATCGTCCCAGGGAACGGCGTCGTGCGTCGGGCACGCGAAGTGCATAGCAATGGTTCCGTTGCAGCCCAAAGAGCCGGCTGACGATCAATTGGGACCTCTCGAGGACAGGATGTGCGGCGTTGCTCCCTAGCAGATCTTGCTCAGACGATCGCCTCGACCGCAGCGCCACATTGCGACAACTCCCATCTCTTTTCCACAACCCGCGGCGAATTGCGGGATCACGCATTTCGCTACTTGTAATTGGGACTGTGCCATGATGACAATCGAGGAAACGGACCTTACGAGCGACTTGAGCGGAAGGCGCGCGATGCGTCGGGCATTGGTAGTGGATGACGATCGGGCCGTACAGCACCTGGCTCGCCACGTGTTGGAGGCCAACGGCTGGAAAGTCAGCGTGGCGGCTAACGAATCGACCATGCGCGCCGAGTTCCTCGAAAACCCGCCCGATGTGGTGCTGCTCGATCTGCTGTTGCCCGACTGCAACGGGCTGGACCTGTTCCGCGAGCTCCAAGAGCGCGACGCCAAGTTGCCGGTGATTTTCATCACCGCGCACGGTGGCAGCGACGCCGCGATCGAGGCTGTCAAAGGGGGCGCCTACGATTACCTCCACAAGCCGCTCGATGTAGAGACCCTCGGCAAGGTCGTGGAAAGCGCCTGGGAGATTCGCCGGCTGATGACCACGCCGGTCGATCTGCCGACGCTTCCGTCCTCGGCGCCGCAGGCGGACGTGCTGCTCGGCCGCAGCCCGAAGATGCTCGAAGTCTACAAATCGATTGGGCGCGTGGCGGATCAAGACGTCACCGTGCTGATCTTAGGCGAAAGTGGCACCGGCAAGGAACTGGTCGCCCGCGCGATTTACCATCACAGCCGGCGTTCGAAGGGCCCGTTCCTGGCGGTCAACTGCGGCGCACTGCACGAGACCTTGCTGGAAAGCGAACTGTTCGGCCACGAGAAGGGCTCGTTCACCGGCGCCGATCAACGCCGCATCGGCAAGTTCGAACATTGCACGAACGGCACCATCTTCTTGGATGAAATCGGCGATACGTCGTTGGCCGTGCAAGTGAAGCTGCTGCGCGTATTGCAACAACAACAGTTCGAACGCATCGGCGGCAACTCGACGATTACCGTCGATACGCGCGTGATCGCCGCCACGAATCGCGATCTCGACGCGTTGGTCACCACGCGGCACTTCCGCGAGGACCTGCTCTATCGTTTGAATGGTTTCACCATCCGCATTCCGCCGTTGCGCGAACGCCTGGAAGACATTCCGCTGCTGGTCGAAAACGCCGTGGCCCGTTATTCCGACGCCATGCGCAAGCAGGTCTATAGCGTCTCGCCTCAGGCGATGGAGTTGTTACAGTCCTACTCATGGCCGGGCAACGTTCGCGAACTACAAAGCGTCGTCCGCCAGGCGATCCTGCAAACGCAGGGTCCGGTGCTATTGCCGGAAAACATCCCCGACGCCGTTGTGAATACACCGGTGAAGCAGCACCTCGATGCGCCTTCGACCGCGGTGGTGGATTCCCTCGCACATTACGTGCAGGAGCGATTGAAAGCGAGCTCGACGGATCTGTTCGCCGAAACGGTCGAGCGGATGGAACGCACGCTTTTGCCGGCGGTGCTGGAGCATACGCACGGCAATCAATCGACCGCGGCGAAGATTCTCGGCATCACCCGCGGCAGCTTGCGCACGAAGTTGCGTGCCCTCGGAATCAGCGTCAGCCAGATCGTGCAAACCGATCACGGCGCGGACGAACTGGACGCGCCCCACTTCGGCAACGGCCACGGCTAAAACTCTTTTTTGATCGCGCGTCCATAGTCTCCTTTCGCTGAGCGAAAAGAGACTATGGGGCGCGCATTCAAAGCGGGCGACCTAGCGCGATGCACTCGCTCGTGACAGCGAGTGCGCTCGGCCAGATCGCCCGTCGGCGTATCTGCGATGAAGTGGAAGGACTACGGCGTTTGATCGTTGGCCGCGTCCTGCACATCGCGTTGCTCTTCCTTGACGGCTTCCGCGCCTTCGGCGGCGGCGTCTTCCACGTCGCGCTGTTCTTCAACGACCGCGTCGTGACTTTCCTTGGCCGCTTCACGGACGTCTTCGCGCTCTTCGGCGATTTCCTCGTTCGCCTCTTGCGCGGCTTCGCGTACGTCCTGTTTTTCGCTTTCCAAACTCTTCTGGCATCCCAGGCCGCCCAGCATCATAGCGCTGGATGTCAAGGCGACTAAGCAGTAGTGCCGCATGGTCAAATCTCCCAAACAAGGTTCAGCGGGTTTCGTCGATAGCTCACTCGGCTATTGGAACGACGCCATCAACGGCGTGTGACCCTTTGTTGACGGTTAATGCAAAGGCCATGCCGATCCAGATCGCCGGTGAAGGGCGCAATTTTTCCTTATGGAGCGCCATCACCAGTGCCAGACAGCCTCGAAGTGAACGCGATGCGCTCAGGTTGAACGCCATGCGCGCGACGCCAATCGGGCCAACGATTTGGTACGCCGCACGAGACGAATTGCAGATTCCATGGCACGGCAGTTGCAACAACCTCTAAACAGCGAAGTTCAACACTCTCGCACTCACACCGCAGGAGCAATTGTCATGAACTGGGATACGGTCGAAGGTCAATGGAAGCAACTCAAAGGCAAAGTCCGCGAGCAATGGGGAAAGCTCACCGATGATGAGTTGGACGTTGTCGCGGGCAAACGCGATCAGTTGGCCGGGTTGATCCAAAAGAAATACGGCATCGCGAAGGACGAGGCCGAACGCCAGGTCGACGACTTCGCCTCCACCTGCAGCCGCACCTAAGCGATTCGCACCGCCGCACGCAAACGAAGGCGTGCTACGCCGACACGCCTTGTCCGAGGGGAGACGGAGTCTCCTCTCGGACGTTTTTTTTGCGCCATCGAACAAGCCGCACGCACTTCAGGAACTTAGCGGCTTTCGAGGAGGAACGTCGTGAACCGTGATCATTTCCCAGTGCGTGAAACATCCTCCCGCGAATCCAATCAGATTGTACTGGGCGTCTTTCCAGGGCTGACAAAGTCGATACAGCGCTCCATGCGTTGCGCACGGCCAACTTCTCCAATCAACAACTTGGAGTCATGGCGCGCGCCGATGTCAGCGAATGGACGCCGCCAGCTTCCAGAAGCGAGTCCGAGGCGACGGTGGATAGCGCGATGGCCGGGGCCGGACGCGGTAGTCTGTGGGCATTGGGGATCTCGGCCGGGATGTTGCCGGCGATCGGACCGATCATCGCGGGCGGAATGCTTGGCAGCGTATTGGCCAGCGCGGTTGTCGGGGCGGCTGCTGGCGGACTAGCGAGAGGGCTGATCGGACTGGGCCTCAGCGAATCGGACGTGCAATTCTTCGAGCATGCACTGCTGGCGGGCCAAATGATCGTCACGGTACAGGCTGGTCGCCGCCCGACCGAAGCTGTGGCCATACTCCGCCGTCACGGAGGTCGAGACGTGGATGCGACCACGAATACCCCGCCGCCGGAGTGATTTCATTTCGTCCGCCATGGCATCGCATTTGCATTTCGGGTTGATTTAATTTGCACCACCACGTTTTGCGAAAGAGAACTACCATGCGACACGCACTGCTCTTGTTCGGCATTCTGCTGATTCCCGCTCTTGGCTGCAACGAACCGCGGCCGCAAACTCCGCCGCCAGCCAATGTGCCCGCCCCCGTAGGAGACGCTGATGTCCACATCGACGCCGGACGTCCCGGCGGCGTGGATGTGAAAGTGGACGTCGACCCGGCGCCGGGCGGTCCCAAAGTGGACGTCGATATCGATCGACCGAACGGCGAATAAGCGCCTTCGCCGATCGCTAAACGTCTATGTCAACACTCGTCGCACCCCAATTCTGTGGGGTGCGAGTGAGTGTGCTCCCTACGCCCGCGAACTGGCGGCAGGGGGCGTGGGCTGTATGATAGAGGCGTTCCCTCTTTCACCGTCGCTCCGTGACCATGTCTCTCGATCCTGCGCAACTCTGGTCCGAACGATTTCGGGAAATTGGCTCTCTCGTGGAGTCCCACGCCGACGTATTGGTCGAGCGATGGTCAGAACGGGCGTTGATCGAACAACCGACGGCCGATGAAGTGTTTCGGGCCGAACTCCGCGACAGCTTGCCGGATTGGCTGCGTGCGCTGGGTCGCGCGTTGGCCAAGTCATCTAAGGCGGATGCACGGGAGCATCGCTGGTTCGCAGTCGAACATGGCCAACAGCGCTGGGAAGTTGGCTGGAAACTGACCGAAGTCGTACGCGACTATCAGATTCTGCGATTGGTCATCTTCGATTTTCTGGATACGACGCTGCCGCAACCGCTGCAAACGCGGGAATGCATGGCGCTGGGCTTGGGGATCGACGAAGCGATCGAGGCCAGCATCGCGGCGTTTATCCATCATCGCGATCAGGCCTTGCAGGCCACGCATCAACGCATGAACGAATTCCTCAGCGTGCTCTCGCACGAACTGCGGAATTTCCTCGCGCCGCTCACCTCGGCGCTCGACGTCCAGGAACTGCAATCGCCGGATGTGGCCGCCTCGGAAATGCACGGCATTATGCGGCGAAGCACCGAACATCTAACGCGTCTCGTAGGCGATTTGCTCGATGTCTCCCGCGCCTCCGCTGGCAAGCTCACGATCTCTCAAGAACCAACCGATTTGCTGGAAATCGCTCAACGCGCCGTCGAAATGACCCGCGGCGCGATTGAGGAACGCGGGCAGCATCTGCATGTCGACCTTCCGGCGAAACAAGTGATCATCACCGGCGATGCCTTCCGGCTGACGCAGGTGCTGGTGAACTTGTTGCATAACGCCTGCAAGTATTCGCCGCCCGGCAAGTCGATCTACCTGCAACTACGCGCCGACGGCAAGGAAGCGGTCACGCGCGTGCGCGACGAAGGGATCGGCATTGCTCCGGACGTGCTGCCGGAAGTTTTCAAACTCTTCGTCCAAGCCGAAGCGGGCCCGGGCCGCAGTTCCGGAGGCCTCGGCATCGGTCTCGCGCTCGTCTCCAAGCTCGTCGAGCTCCACGGCGGCAGCGTCAGCGCGACCAGCCCCGGCGTTTCGCAAGGGAGCGAATTCGTCGTGCGCCTGCCGATCGCCGCGCCATAATTGCTCACTCAATGCATTTGGCATGGGTGCATCTCGCAGTCATAGCCGCTTCTTACGAGGGGCAAGTAACTCTTGCACGCTGCGCATTCGAATCAGCCGCGTTGAACGCTGCTCGATCATGATCCAGCGCCGCTGGCAGCTTCGCGAACCAAATGCTCAGCCTATCGCATCTCGTTCCGCTTTGGCATATGCCTTGCTTATAGTCCGCATCGGCCAGATTGTTTGCGTTCAGTGCGGAAAGCGGGAGTCATGCGAAGTCGGAAGATCTTAGTCGTAGACCCGAATGCGGACGCGCGGCAGGCGCTTTGTGCCTTGCTGCAATCACTGGGCCATAAGGTCGATTCGGCTGGGAATCTGGATGATGCCTTGCAGCAGGTGCAATCCAGCGCGCCAGAATTGGTGATCTGCGAGACGACGCTCGATGACGCCGAAACGGGCTTTGACCTCGCGCGCCAGTTGCGGGGGCGAAGCATCTATCTCTTGGCTTATTCCGGCGGCGATCACCGCGAACAGCGCGCTCTCGCTGAAGATGCTGGCTTCCACAACTACCTGTCGAAGCCTTCGACCGTCCGCGACTTCCGCTTGATGTTCGAGGCTTGGGACGAGACGGAAGCGAAAGACGTATGAAACGATGACACTAGCCCGTAGCGCAAGCGAGGGGGAGAGGACGTAGCCGATCGCTTGACGCCAACGCCGAACCGGCACTTGGGCTTTGCCGATGTCGTCCTCGATCGTATTTGGCGGATCCGCTTGGCGTTCGCGCTTTGATTGCCACCGACGTCAACTCTCCCTCGCTTGCGCTACGGGCTAGTGTGTGTCGTCGCACTGCGGACTACGCCGGCGGATCTAGGGCCGTCAACGGCCCGACCGCAAACGTCGTATTCACGCTCAACGGGTACTTGCGAAGCACCTCTTCCAGATCGGCGATTGTGACGCGCTCGACCGCATCAAGGTCGTCGCGGACAGAGCGATACTCGCGACGTTGAATCCAGTTTCCCCCCACCGTGAACAGCCGCACTCGCGGCCGCTCGCTGCCGAGCACCACGCGGGAGTTGATTTTGTTCTTCGCCTGGAACATTTCCGCCAGAGCGATGCCGTCTTGTTCGGCGCGGCGAAAGATGTCGCGGACCATCTGCAAATTGCTGGCGGTATTGTCCGCCTCGCAGTTGAACGACGTGCCGAACAGCCCGGTTTCCTGGTAGTCGTAGTGTCCCACGCCGGCGCTTTCCGCCAGGCCCGTGTCGACGAGCGCCCAGTACAACCGACTTCCGGTGTCATCTCCCAGCACCGTCGCCAGGATTTTTGCGGCGTAGCGATCTTCGTCCATCGCGCCGGGCGCCATCGAGAGCTGCAGCACGTATTCAAGCGTCGACGATTCCTTGTGCAGCACGCGGAACTCCGCATGCGGACCCGCTGGCAGCAACACGCGCTCCGCGTTGGCGGGCGTCCACGCGCCGCAGCGTTCTTCGGCGATCCGCACCAGGTCGTCGAAATCCACTTTGCCAGCCGCGGCGAGCGCCAAGTTGCCGGGGCTGTAGCGGCGCTCAAAGTATTCCCGCATCGCTTCGACCGGCAGCGCGCCGACCGACTCGACCGTCCCCAGCACGCTTTGGGCCAACGGATGCTGGCCGTAATGCGCCGCTTCGCACTTTTCGTCAGCGCCGAACGGTGGCTGATCTTCGTACATTTTGATTTCTTCGAGGATCACCTGCTTTTCGGTGTCGAAATCCTCGGTCCGCAGCGCGGGCCGCATGATGTCCGCCAGCAGGTCGACGGTTCGCTCGGTCAGTTCCGGCAGCATCGCGGCGTAATAGACGGTGTGTTCCTTGCTGGTGAACGCGTTGTAATGCGCGCCCAACTCGTCAAACTCGCGATTCACATCCGCGGCGCTACGGCGAGCGGTCCCTTTGAACACCATGTGCTCGAGAAAGTGGCTCACGCCGGCCACTTCCGCGGTTTCATCCCGCGCGCCGGTCTTCACAAAGAAGCCGACCGCCGTGGTCCGCGCGTCGGGATTACACTCGGCGACGATTTCCAATCCATTGGCGAGCCGGTGACTACGAAACTCCATCGCGGACCTCCAACGCCTGCTGACCCAGCGTAACGATCGTGAAATCGCGCGGCGGCTGCGCCGCGAGATACTCGCTAATGCCGGCCGCCGTCAGCCCGTCGATCGCTGTTTCGATTTCGTCCAGCGTCCGCACGCGCCCGAGCAGGTACCAGTCGCGGGCGATCGACGACGCCCTCGCGCCGCTCGATTCCTGCTGCATGATCAGGGAGCTCTTGATCCGCGCTTTAAGTCGATCAATTTCCTCGGACAACACGCCGTCCTTAAGGCGAATCAATTCCGCCAGCGTGACGTCGAGCGTTTCTTGCGCGCGCTCGGCGCTCGTGCCCGCGTAGCAAAAGACGTCGCCGCGATCGCGCTGCGTGTGGTGGGACGCATAGACCGAATAGCAGAGCCCACGCTTCTCGCGGACTTCGGTGAACAGCCGGGCACTCATGCCGCCGCTCAGCACGCCCACCGAGCCCCAGGCGCGAAAGTAATCCGGATGCTTGTACGGCAGGCTGGCATACGCGATCGCCACCTGTGTTTGATTTGATTCGTGCGGGATGTGCGTGACGCTACGCGGGGCCGGATGCTCGACGATCTCTTCGATGCCGCGCGAAGGCCAATCGCCGAACAAGCGCGATACCTGATCCAACAGCGCCGGCCAATCGAAACGCCCGGCGACCGAGATGATCGACCCGTCGGGACGGCAATGCGTGTTCCAAAACGCGCGGATGTCGTCGTTGGTCGTGGCGGTGACGCCAGCTTCATCTCCTTGGCTGGGACGGCCCCAGGGGTCGGGATAATGTTGGCGACGCAACTCCTGCATCACCTTTTGGCTCGGCTCGTCCTCGATCGCTTGCAGTTCCTGCAGCACGACGTTGCGCGAGGCTTCGAGTTGATCCTCCGGCAAATGCGGGCGCAGGATCAAATCGGCGTAGATCTCCAGCGCCGGGGCCAAGTTTGCCGCCAGCGTGGCGGCGCTGAAGCTGAGATGCGAAGAAGAAACGCCTTCGCCCCGCTCGACGCCCAAATTGTCGAGATCGGTAATGAACTCCCGGCTATCCCGGGGTCCGGCGCCGCGGAGGGCCTGCTCGCAGGTCATGCCGGCGAGTCCGGCGCGATCCGAAGGGTCGTAGTTGCAGCCGGCCGGGACGCGCACGGTCAACGACGCCGACTCGAGCCATTCCATGCTCTCAGCCAGCAGCACCAACCCGGACGGAAATTCGTGGACGAAGATGGCCTGTTTCACGGTCAACTATAGGCCACCTCGACAGCCTTGTAGACCGTTCGGGCCTTGAAGAATCCCAATCGCCGATATAACCGGATCGCTCCTTCGTTCTGCGCGGTCACTTCCAAGTAGGCCCGTTTCAAGCCCGCTGCCTGGAAGCCAGCCAAGGCCCGGAGCATCAACGCCGAGCCAAAGCCGTGATCGCGGTATTCCGGCGTCACCCCGAGATTCTGGATGGCGCCCACGTCGTTTCGATCGCGGACGCCTTGGATCGTCCCGCAATACTCGGCAACGGTCAAGGGGCGATCATGGGCCACCAGCCAGGTGGCTTCCGGCAGAAATCCCTCGCGCGACGCGATCTCCCGCATCAAGCGCAGGCAGCCGTCGTAGTCGCCCAGGCAAGGGAAAACATTGGCGTCCAATTCCTGCCGAAAGCTGAGATATTTCGTCTCGGCGTGGGTTTCCAGCAAGCTCGCACGCCAGGGAACCAAACGAAACCCCACCGGCAGTCGCGGCCGCGGCACGGGCCCCGCCGTGAGGTCGATTTCCATCCGGTAGCGTTTGAAATACGTAAGCGACATCGACTTACGCCAACAAAAAGAGTTCCCCTCGCTGGAAGCCCTGTGCGCACCCTGGCCCCCGGCGACCTGCACCCATCAGCCCCTAAATCTACCGCTTCTTAGGGGACTGGTCAACTTTTTGGCGCTCACGAGTTGAAAAGCGTCGCCCACGCCGCAAAACACAGGGAATCAGGGCAACGATGGCCAACGCCCCCGTCGCCGGCTCCGGTACGGCCAGGGAGAGCGCCCCCACCGCCCCGAAGTTGTTTCGTACGTTGTTCAGGTCGGCAATGTTGACCTGGCCGTCCAGGTTGGTGTCGCCGAAAACTGGGTTTCCTGTCGCACCGAAGTTATTGCGGACGTTGTTCAAGTCGGCGATCCCGACGACCCCGTCGTAGTTCGTGTCGCCTGTGAGCGGCGTTTCGAGGAACGACAACGCGCCATCGATCACCACGACCGACTGTGCTTGTTGTTCGGTGAGCCCTTGGATATCGAACGTCGCCTGCCGCGTATTGTAAGAAGCGCCCGGCGCGATCAGATCAAACGACTGCCCCGGCGCCGGCGAGAATCCGTTGACGAAGATCAATTGAATAATCCCCGCCAAGGAAACGTCGCCGCCTACCACCAGTTGATCATGATCCACGCCGGGCGTTGGGCCTCCGATTTCAAGAGCCAACCAACCGTCGAGTTGCGTCAAACTTCCGGAAACGGACAAGATGCCGGGCGAAGCGCCAGGACTCAGCGTACCCCCGTCAATGAGCACGTCGCCGAGGATTTCGCCGGTCCCGGAAAGCGTGCCATTCTGGCCGACGCGCAGCGTGCCGATCTCGGGCAAGGCACCATCGCCAACATTGATGCGACCGCCGTTGACGTCGACGATGCCGTCGTCGAACACGCGTAACTCGTTCCCGATCTGGACGCGGCCGTCGTCGCTGGTCTTGAGCAAGCCTTCACCGCCGGGGCCGAATTCGCTCCCTCCGACGTACAGATTGTTGGAGATTTCCCAGACGCCCTGGCTGTGCAATTCGACATGGCCTTGGCTTCCGGCGCCAACGGCGATCCGGCCATGCGCACTCGTGACACGACCAAGATCCGAAACGAGCATGGCGCTTTCGCCAACATTGGCAATGTGAATGTTCTGCGAGACATTCAGTTCTGAGCCAACGCCGGCGATCGAAACGTGCGCGCGGCCGCCAGCGAGCAGTGACGTCTCCAGACGATCGGCCAAGATCCTGCCGCCATTGTTTACATTGACCCAGCTTTCTCCCTCGCCCGAAACGCCGATCAAGCCGGCGACTTGCACCTCACTTTCGGGGCCGGTCACATCGAGCGTGCCACGCGCCGCTGCGCCGAACGACGCCAACGACA
>JALHLM010000085.1 GCA_022844585.1 Pirellulales bacterium
GAGATGTTATACCGGGGACGGAAGGGGTCACGCCGGGACCGGGCAGTCCACTTGGAGGATTGAATCTTGCCTGGGCAGAGCTTGCCAGCACTGACTTATGGGGAGTAAGCCTCGCTAATTCCCAACTGACCGACGCGAGCTTGAGATGTTCTGTTCTTCAATCCGCCCGACTGAACGAATCGAATCTGACTCGGGCTAACCTTTCCGGAGCTTGGTTGTACAGCGCGAACTTGTCAGGTGCGAACTTACAAGATGCGTACTTGGGCGGTGCAAATCTGGGGGGCACAACCTATATGGGGTTGCAGCCGCACCAGCTGTATTCGACGTGGAGTTATCAAGCGAAGGATTTGCGACGTGTTAACTTTAGTGGAAATGATCTTCGTGGTTGGTCATTTGCCGGCCAACACCTCATTGAAGCATCGTTTCAATCTGTCCAATTGCAAGGCGCTGACTTCACAAATGCAGTGGTGGCCGGTGGAGTGTTTGATGACTCTCTCACTCAAGCGCAGTTGATCTCCACGGCCAGTTACAAAGCCAAAAGTTTACCCGGCATTTCCCTGCTGGCCGTGAATCTTGCCGACTTCGATTTTGCCGGACACGATCTTAAGGGCGCAAGCTTCGCGTACTCAACACTCACCGGGGCAGTGTTTGACGGTGCAGAAGTGGTCAACGCCAACTTCCGACGAAACTGGAATGGCTCCATTTCGCATGGCACAGGCATTACGTCCAGTCAGCTGTATTCCACGGCAAGCTACAAGGCTCGTGATTTGCGTGGCATCGATCTTCAAGACAACGACGTTACCGGCTGGGATTTCAACGGACAGAACCTTGCGGGAGCGACTCTTGTCGGCGCGAACCTGGCCGCGGCGACCTTTGCAGGAGCCAATGTCGCAGGCGCAGCCTTTGGTCCACTCTTTGGTGAGACGGGCTACTCTGGGCTAAGTCGCGATCAACTCGAATCTACTGCAAGCTACCAGAATCAACACTTGCCTGGAATTAAGCTTGTTCAAGCCGATCTCGCCGGGATGGATTTGAGTGGTCAAAACATGACCAATGCTGACTTATCGTACTCGACACTGACGGGCACCACCTTTGCGGGAGCCGTTATCAAGGGAGCTCGCTTTTACCAGACCGATTTCAGCGAACAACAACTGTACTCCTCGGCGAGCTACCAAGCAAAAGACTTGCGAGGCATCGACCTGGGTGGCAACTGGCTCGATGGATGGGATTTTGGTGAACAGAATCTTTCCGGAAGCAGTTTTGTCGATGCCGTCTGGGACGTCGCGGACTTCTCACTGGCAACGGTTACTGGTGCAACTTTTGCCCGCAGCAGCTTGACGGAAAACGATTTGAAATCGACACGCAGCTACTTGACTAGGGACCTTCGCGGCATCGATCTTGGCTTCCTTAACCTCGACGGCTGGGATTTGCGCGGCCAAGATTTGTCGTCAGCACGCTTTGGCAGCTTCGTCAAGTCGCAATCTGGGAATTCTGCGTCCCTCGTTGGCACCTTTCTTGAAGACGCGAAGATTGCGGGTGCGTTGTTCGCCAAGGCGACCTACTCCGGATTTACGAAGGAACAGTTCTACTCGACAGCCAGCTATCGCTCGAAGGATATGCGGGGAGTTCAACTGACGCATAATGACTTGAGCGGATGGGATTTTAGCGGACAGAATCTCAGCGGTTCGTTGCTGTATAGCAATGTGCTTGACGACGCAGAGTTTGCTGGGGCAAATCTCACCAACGCATTCCTGTACGCGGTCTCCGCACTTCGAGTAAACCTCGAGGGAGCGGACTTGCGAGGGGCTCATCTGGGAACTGATGTCACTCAGTTTGCCAACCTGGAAAATGCGATTGGTACGTTTGGAGAAATTGATGGTCTCATCCTCGACTCCCAACAACACCTTCAAATTCGAAACTACAACGGCCTGGCTGCTCCGGCTTCAAATTCATGTCTCGAAGCTACGCCTCGGGCAATCCCCGTACGAGTTCGACAGCAAATGAACGTCGCTGACGGCGGCGTCTTGGAACTGGTCTTGGCCGAAGGCGCGTGGGGCTCGACGATCAAATTTCTGCCCGGCATCCCTGTGCAGCTTGGCGGCACGCTGGAATTGACCTTCGCCGACGATGTGGACGTCGCCACGCAGGTCGGCCGCACGCTGCACATCTTCGACTGGACCGGCGTTGAGCCGAGCGGGGCATTCTCCGTGTCGAGCTTGTACCCGTGGGATATGAGCCAGCTTTACAACACCGGCGAAGTGACATTGCTCCTGCCCGGCGACACGAACGGCGACCAGACCGTCAAAATCAACGACCTGAACAACGTCCGCAACAACTTCGGCCTCACAGGCGCGGACATTGCCGGCGACACGAACGCGGACCAGCTGGTCGATCTCGTCGACCTGAACAACGTGCGGAACTTTTTCGGCGTGTCCGCGCCGCAAGCCGTGCCGGAGCCAAGCAGCTTCATCCTCGTCAGTGCAACGCTGGTTTGTGCAATCGCCGTCATCTCTCATCACGCCCGTCCGCAACGGAGCCAAGTCCGATGAACCCGCGCCACCTCATCGTCTGTCTCATCGTCATCTTGGTCTCGCCATCCGCCCGCGCCGACATTTACCGCTGGGACAACGGTCAGGTCATCCCGGGGACGGAAGGGATCGAGCCGGGACCGGGGGTGCAGTTGGACCATCGCGAGTTGGAGTATGCCGGCCTACACGGCATTGACCTGACGGAGGCGAACTTTTCGCACTCCAATCTCAGGAACGCGCAGCTAAGTTCCTCCACCCTGAGCAATGCAAACTTGACGGACGCCAACCTCACAAACGCAAACCTAGGCCGGTCTGACTTGACCAGCGCCAACTTGAGCGGGGCGGAGATAAGGGGAACGCACTGGTGCGGTGCAATGGGCTTTTCCAGTGAGCACCTCTACTCCACGCAAAGCTATCGAGAGAGAAACCTCACGGGAATTAGCTTCGGTAGAGACGGTTCAATCGAATGTCCTGGCGGCCTGGACCTCACCGGCTGGGACGTTAGCGGTCAGAATCTGACTCACGCAAACCTTTTCAACGTGACGGTGACCAACACCAACTTCGCTGGTGCATTGGTCAGTGGGGCTGCCTTTGGGCCACAACATTTCGGCTTCACCATGGATCAGCTCTATTCGACAGCAAGTTATCAACAGAAACAATTGTCTGGAATCGTGCTATCGAGCTTCGACTTCAATGGTTGGGATTTCAGTGGCCAAGATCTCACAAACGCCATTTTCAGTGGGCGATTGGCCGGAGCGACTCTCAGTTTTGCAGATCTCCGCAATGCCAGCTCCTCCTTGGTGGATCTGGCTGATGCTACATCGCACAATGCAATCCTCTCCGATGGCACGGTTGCGGAACTTAGTTTGACAGCTGGCGAGCGGCTGGTGGTCCACAGATACAAGGGAGATCCAGATCTGTCGATTCCGATTAGTGTCCAACATCGCATGACGATGTCGGGTGGCGGAACTCTGCAACTGCATTTCGACGCTGATTCCTGGAACTCGGAGATCAACTTCGAGCCCGGCATCCCGGTCCAACTCGGCGGCACGCTGGAATTGACCTTCGTCGATGACGTAGACGTCGCCACGCAAATCGGCCGAACGATCCGCGTCTTCGACTGGGCCGGCGTCGAGCCAACTGGCGCTTTCACGGTGTCGAGCTTCTACCCTTGGGACGTGAGCCAGCTCTACACCACCGGCGAAGTCACGCTCCTTTTGCCCGGCGACACGAACGGCGACCAGACCGTCAACATTGAGGACCTGAACAACGTCCGCAACAACTTCGGCCTCAGTGGCGTCGGTATACTCGGCGACAACAACAACGACCAAATCGTTGACATTGCCGATCTCAACAACGTGCGGAACTTCTTCGGCACAAGGGCGTCAAGGCCCGTGCCGGACCGGCGACTGCATTGTTGTTGCTTTTTGGAGGCGTATGTCTGCTGCAGTCGCCGATTCGTCGGCGAACCGGGCGCTCATCGACACCGGTTGCGCCCTTCGCCGACGTGCGCACAGCCGTCGCTGATAGGCCTCTACGACATTCGCTGGTCATTTTGGGGCTTTTGCTAGGCGGAAGTTTGTGCGCGAGCAGTGCCCCCGGAGCACCGATCAAGTTCCGCACGTTGACCGCGCCGCAGGCGCACGGCAGTCTTCTTGACCTCGATATGAGTGCATCAGCAAACTTCATTATGGCTCGCGGGACTCTTGATGGGAACGAGGAGGTTCGCATCTGGTCGCGGGCAGATGGTTATGATGTGCCGCAAGTCTTACCTTACCACTTCATCTCGCACATAACGGATCAAGGAATGTTGGTGGGAGAAGTGCCCGGGGATGGAGTTGCACCGGTCTTATGGCGGCGCGATCCCGTAAGCGGCATTTATTCCGAGCCAGACCACTTGACCTCTCTAGGCAAAGGCTGGGTCACAGATGTGGCGGGCGGAGACGGGTCGACCATTATTGGCAATGCGCTGAATAATCTGGATGCGTATGCCTGGCTCGCCCCTGACTACAATATCATCCCCCTATGGAGCACACTTGAATCGGCGCTGAATACCGGTGCTATTGTTGATATCGTCTCGGATGATGGTCGAGTTGTCGCGGGTCGGGGGGGGGGGGCGGTCTCTTTCGCTGGTTTCGGGATGATAACCGCGTCGAAGAGTTGAACGTGCCCGGCATCACCGGTGGAGGGCACAGCTACTCCAGACCCATCATCCTCTCGCCGGAGGGAGCCGCACTAACGTTCTCAACTCTTGACCCTGCGTGCGCCGGCCATCCAGTCTGTCCGACGGATCTTTGGCTCTGGCATGAGAGCCAGAGTGACACAGTGGAGGCGCTGCCGTTGTATCCGGAAGCGCTGTCCAATGAAGGTGCCATCGCGGTGGGGTATGACTCCACGGGACTTTCGTTGGTCTGGACGCGCCAGTGGGGAGCACGCACATTTCCTGAACTTTTAACCAATGCAGGCGTGCCCGATATTGAAGGGTGGAGCTTCAATAAGGAGCTCGATATCTCATCCGACGGCCGAACGATCGTGGGAGGAGCTACCAAGCCGGATAACACCGAGCAGCTCTTCATCCTGGAGCTTCCGTTCCCGGGCGATACCAACGGCGACGAGGCGGTCGACATCAACGACTTAAACAATGTCCGCAATGACTTCGGACTCAGTGGTCCAGGGCTACCCGCAGACCTGGATTTCGACGGGGATGTGGACCTGGTCGACCTCAATGCAGTGCGGAACTTTTTCGGGGAGGCGGGACCGCAGGCCGTTCCGGAACCGACGAGCGTCATTCTGTTAGGTGCGATGCTGGCTTGCACGTTTCCCTTCGTCCGGTCATTAACTCGGGCGAATAAGTGACAGCGACAACATTGGCCCCGCCGCCGAGTAGGCTAAGGCCAACGGATCCATTCAGTCATTCGCCTCCGTTCAGGAGTCATGTCATGCTCGCCAATTATCTTGGCCTCGCCCATCACGCCGTTCGGCGCGCGGCCCACCGGTCTTCCTGGGTGCGTGCTCACTCTCTCCTCGTTGGAAACCGCGAGAATTGTCGATTGCAAACGCCGTTCCTCATCCGGGCATTAGCGATCCGGTTCGCCGCCGGCCGGGCGCGGGTTGCGCGAAATCACCTGCTGACCTTCGTGATGATCGCGGTTCTATCCGGCGCAAGCACTGTTCAAGCGCAAGGCCAGCAGTTCCGCCTGGAAGAGGCCACCGTCCAGGAAATCTCCGCAGCGCTTGGCGCGGGAACAATTACTTCCGAGGAATTAGTTCGCCGCTATCTGGTGCGGATCGCCAGCTACGATCAGACGGGGCCGAGCTTGAATTCCATCATCACGATCAATCCGCGGGCCATGGCCACCGCCAGGGCCTTGGACGCCCAGCGGCGTGCTGGCGGGGCGACAGGACCGTTGTTCGGCGTGCCGATTCTGATCAAGGACAATTTTGATACGTTCGACATGCCGACCACGGCCGGCTCACTGTCACTTGCCAACTCAATTCCACCGGACGATGCGTTCGTGACGCAACGGCTCCGCGATGCGGGGGCGATCATCTTGGGGAAGACCAATCTGCATGAGTTTGCAGCGGGAGCAGCGACGCTCAGCTCCTTGGGCGGTCAAACGCGAAACCCGTACGACACGACAAGAGTACCCGGTGGCTCGAGCGGCGGAACCGGCGCCAGCATCGCCGCGAACTTTGCTGCCGTAGGGTTGGGCACGGAAACCTCGGGATCGATCAAAGTGCCCTCGGTTTTCAACGACTTAGTGGGATTGAAGCCAACGCTCGGACTGACCAGTCGAAATGGCATCATCCCCCTGGCCTCCTGGCGTGATACCGGAGGACCAATGACCCGCACTGTGGCCGACGCGGCAATCGTGCTGGACGCCATTGCCGGCTACGATCCGGCGGATCCCGTGACGCAGGCCAGCGTGGGACATATCCCCGAAAGCTACACGCAGTTCCTGAACGCAGACGCTTTGAATGGCGCACACATCGGGGTCGTCCGCGACTTCATACAGCATCCGCGCGCGAATCCTGAAGTAGTCTCTCGCGTGAACTCGGCCATTTCCGACATGGTTAGTCTGGGCGCTGTGCTCGCAGACCCATTAGACGTTGGGGCGCAGCCCGGGCCTGAACAGTTTTACGAGAGCTTCGAATATGACATGAACAGATATCTGGACAGCCTGGGACCAAGTGCTCCCTACCGCACCGTGAGGGAGATCATCGATTCCGGACAGTATCTTCCAGAATTGCGTGATGGACTGTTTTCCGAACTTCTCGGAGACCGGCCTCCACAACAAGACCCGGCATTTAATGCGGTTATCGCGCTGCGGGATGCAACCAAATCTGCATTGCTCGACGTCATGGACCGGAACAACGTCGACGCGCTAGTCCACGCGACCGCGAACGACGTGCCATGGCGCATCGACGACCCGAATTTCGGCAGTCCGGGAGATCCCGGGGAGTTCAACTGGAGACAGGCAGCGTTTCTCGGCCTCCCTTCGATCACCGTGCCGGCCGGATTCTCCACCGCAGGCTTGCCCGTGGGGATCACGTTCACGGGCCGACCGTTTAGTGAGCCGCTGCTGCTTGGGCTCGCCTACTCGTACGAGCAGGCCACGCACCACCGCCAGCCACCGGCGAGCGCACCTCCGCTGGCCGATCCAGATACGGCCGTCCTGACATCGGCGGCTTTTCACACGGTCGTCGACAATGGCAGCAGCGGCAGCTTCGACGGCCGCGGCGACAGCATCTTACCGTATATTTCGGCGCGGCGTCCTCCCGCGCAAATGGCGGTCGGCGAGTTACACGCGGCCTCAGGCAATCAGGAGTCACGCGTAGTCCTCAAGTTCGCCCTGCCCAAGCTGCCTGAGCTAATGCAGGATCTGGAACAGGCCGTGCTTCGGGTCTATCTGCACGCGATCGAAGGAAACCCGGACAGGCCCGTGACTTTGTTTCACAGCCTCTCCGACAATACCTTGAGCCCGCAGGTCTCAGACTACGAGGCTGCTGACTACATCGACACTCTGCTGGAGGCGTTCGACGCCACGGATCAGATCGGCCGTTATTACGACCTCGACGTGACCAACTTGGTGCTGTCCGACTACGCAGCCGATGGTATGAATTCCGTCAGCGCATTCCGCATGCAATCGGATGATGGCTTGCTGGGAGGCGATCAAAACAATCGTTATCTGCTGAACCTGGCTGGCAGCCGAGAAAATCCCCCGCAACTGCTGCTCACGTTTGTGCCGGAGCCGAGTGGTATAGCGATCGGCGCGATCGCGCTGATCGGCGTGATCCTCTGTGATTTAGGCCGTCGCCTCGCTTAGTGAAGCCAAGTCGCTCACTGCTCCTTATCATCCAGGAACCAAGGTTTGTTAACCACGCTTCCCACGGTCTTCCGGGCCAACGCTCATCACACCGTCCGTGCGCTTCACGTCGAAGTCTTCGAAGAGCGCCGGTTGCTAGCGCCAATGCCGGATACCGGAAGAGGCGTCTAGAACAATTCCTCCATCGCCCGTTCCATCTCATCCTCCGACGGCCGTACATACCGCCAGATGTACTTGGTCGAGGCATGCCCCGCCATCTGTTGTGCAAACCTAATCCCCTTCTTCTCGGCCATCTTCCTCAGCGCCGTATGCCTGAGCACATGCGGGTGCAAATGAATCTGCTCCCCGTCCGCTAACCTCGCATTGGCCTGCGCCGCCACCCGCTGGAGCGCCTCCGCCAAATTCTGCGGCGCGAGCGCCCTCCCGGTCCGCGATTGAAAGAGCGGCCCTGGCGCCGACCCGCGAATCTCCTTGATGTACCGATCCACCGCCTCCCGGGCATCCTGGGGAATGAACACCAGGCTGGTGACGTTGTTCCCCTTCCGCTTCACGTTTCGGAAATGCTTTCCTTCATACTGCGAGAAGTCGAGCCCGATCAGTTCGGACGCCCGTAGGGCGGTGTCCAGCAACACCAAGAGCATCGCTTGGTCGCGCACCGGCTGCTGCATCGACCGCGTCTGGATCACGAGCAGCTGATCGGCCGCGGCTTTAAGTCGCGTGATGTCGGTATCGGACAGGCCTTTCCAACTCGGCTCGGAGAGCTGGACGTCTTTTACTCGCTCCAAGGGAAACCCGGCGGGGAAGGGGCGATGCCGGTGGATCCAACGGGCGGCATTACGCAGCGTGGCCAACATGCGGTTGACCGTCGACGGCGCCAGCTTCTCGCCGGTCCGTTCGGACTTGGCCCGCAGCAGCTGCGTCATGAAGCCCTTGGACGTGGAGACGGTCCAGAGGTCTGGGTCATCGCTCCGCATGGTGAGCCGAAAATAATTAAGGAACCGCTCCAGATCCCCGGCCTTAGCCTTGAAGGTGTTCGACTCGGGTTCACCCACCTCCACCGACATGTAGAGATTGAACCAGGCCAAGAGGCTCTTGCGATCGGTGGTGGCTGGCATCAGCTGCGCGGTATCGACGTCCATCGGTTGGATCTCCGGCTTTTTGCCACGCGGGGCTTTTGACCCCTGTTTGGTCTGCGGCCCCAGGGTGCTGGGCGCAGATTTCGCCTGCTTCGCTGGCGATCGCCGAACAGCCTTCGCCGCTTTGCGGCCCCCGGCCTTCCGCGGCGCCTTGGTCTTCTTTTTGGCCATAGTGCATGTCACCAGAATCTTATTACATGTACTCTATCGCCAAAATGGACCCGCGACCACCCCTTAAATAGCCCTGAAACAGGCGGTATGCATGTAATAAGGTACATTATGACACGCAATGATTTGCTTCGCCAGCGGACTTCCATTTGGTTGGGTCAGAGCCTTGGACGGGCCAAAGTTTGACTCCAAGCCCCCGGCCATAAACACTAACGAAACATTTCTTCCGCCGTTTACTGTGCGGCAATGGAGGCGGAATCAAGCAAACAGCTTCGCGCGAGCCAACTCGGCGATTGCGGCAACCGCGGGTTGCTTCAATTTCCGTTCGACCGAGATCAGGTAAAACCGCTCGCGGATAGAATCCACGCGTCCGAGAACCTTGACGGAGTATTGCCGACAGACTTCGGTCTCAATTGCCGTGGGGATGACGAATATCCCCGCGCCCTCTTGGCCAAACGCCTTGAGAAGCGCGGTATCAGCAAACTCGCCCCGAAGGTTTGGACGGATTCCGGTTTCCTCCAACCAGTGTTCCAGCGACCTTCGCAGGGACGTGTCATGCAGCGGCAGCAGGAACGGGGCGCCGCTCAACGAGTGCGGAAACTTGCGGCGGTATCTCGCCGCCAGCTTGGGTGAGGCACAGAAGGACACGCCGCACTCGCCCAGCAGATGATTGAAAACTCGCACCTTAACGGTGGGACTAGCAGGCGAATCCAACAGAATCGCGTCCAGTTCATGGAGGGCTAGCCGTGCGAGGAGGTGCTCGGGCGATCCCTCGTGGCAGACGATCTGAATCGGCTCCGGCTGGCACAACGCGGGGGCTAGAATCTTGCAACTGACGAGCTTGGGCATCGCATCGTGAATGCCAATGAGCAAGCGGGCTGCTCGCCCAACCGGCCGGCCCTGCATCGTCTCTTGAAGCTCCTGTCCCAGCGTGAAGATTTCGTCGGCGTACCGATAGGCTTCCCGTCCCGCCTCTGTGAGAACGAGGTTGCGGCCCACTTTTTTGAAGAGCTTGGCTCCCAAGGCTTGCTCCAGTTGCCGGATTTGACCGCTGATCGTGGGTTGGGACAGCAACAGCCGCTCGCACGCCTTGGCGACGCTTCCCTCGCGGGCAACGGTCCAGAAATACAAGAGGTGATGGTAATTGAGCCAGGACATGCGTAAAGGATACAACGGCTTTTCCGATGGTTCACGCGAATAAATCGATTTCTCCGCAACTTCCTTGGTGCGTAGGATGTGGACGACCTGGTTGGTGGAGACAAGAGCGACACCCCTTCCGGAGTCGAGCTATGCGAGTGACCGTACGTGGAAAGCAGATCAACGTGGGGCCGGAATTACGAAAAGCGGTAAAGCGTCGCGTGTATTTCGCTTTGGGACGATTTGTCGATGTGATTCGGAAAGTCGAGGTGAGCCTGGCTGACGTGAACGGGCCGCGCGGAGGGATCGACAAGAATTTTCGGATCGTCGTCCTGTTGAAGCCAGCCGAGGAAGTTGTTGCAGAGTCGACCGACGTGACCGTGACGGCAGCCATCGATCGCACGTGCTATCGCGTCAAGCGGTTGGTCGGCCGTGCCGTGGAACGCCGCAACCAACCACCAAGCATGCGAAGTGTCCGTCCGAACGGTTCTCAGCAGGAGGAATGATGATGCTGGTATTGACTCGCAAAGTCGGGGAGCAGATTTGCGTGCCCCATCTGGACGTTGTGCTCACCGTTTTGGAGGTGCGTGGGCGGAGGGTCCAACTGGGGATTGCTGCCCCCGAGAAGATTGCCGTCGTCAGGAAAGAGTTGTTGTCGAAACATTCGCCAAGACACGGTGCCCATGCGGCCGCTGCGGAGATTGGGTCAGAGGAATCCGTGTCGAGTGTCTAGGCCCAACGACCCATTGAAGACAACCCGACATCAGGAAAGGAAGCGAAAATGTACAAGCTCGTTCAGGGAGTTCACCACCTCCAGGACAACCTGTTCAGCTCGCAGCGCAAGTTGTTCGAACGCCTGACTCAGGGCCAACACCCGGATGCGCTGTTCATTACCTGCTCCGATTCGCGCATCAACCCCAATCTCATCACGCAAACCGACCCCGGCGAGTTGTTCATCATCCGCAACGCCGGCAATATCGTGCCGGCGCATGGAATGGTTGTCGGCGGAGAGGGAGCCACCGTCGAAGGTGCTGCGTCTGGTTCCCGTGGCCAGCCCGGCGGCCGTGCTGGTCTACACCGGTTACAAGCTGATGAACCCAAAGGCAGTGCGCCGGTTGCTCGAATTCGGCAAGGGGGAGGTGGCGATCTACGCCGCCACGCTCGGCACCGTGGTGGTGGTCGATCTGTTGA
Source organism: Pirellulales bacterium (assembly GCA_022844585.1). GTDB lineage: Bacteria > Planctomycetota > Planctomycetia > Pirellulales > JALHLM01 > JALHLM01. The sequence continues at coordinate 11,488 of JALHLM010000085.1, forward strand.
CCGGGATTGCGGTCGGGATCGGCCTGGCCCTGGGCAAATTGCTTTACACGTTCTCGCATCTCGCCGTCTCGGTGCAATTCGACCCGCAGCACGGGCGCACGGTGCTGTTCTTGGAAGGAACGGCCACCTTCGTGCGGTTGCCCAAGTTGGCGGCGGCACTGGAGACCGTGCCCCGAGAGACGGAACTGCACGTCCATTTCGAGCGGTTGAACTACATCGACCTTGCCTGTCTGGAATTGCTCATGAACTGAGAAAAGCAATACGAGGCGAGCGGCGGCAACCTGGTGATCGACTGGGAGAGCCTGACCGCCAAGTTTCACCTCTCTGGCCAGGGCAATGGAAAGAACGGCGGCCAAGTCACCGCGACCACGGTCAGCGATGGACACCTCGGGGCGGCGAAACCATTGGCCGACGTGCCTGAGCCGCCCGTTGCGTTGACGCGCGCTGTACCGGGATGACGCGAGCGCACGATGAGATTGGAACCAGCGAGATGACGATGGCAGCTTCCATGAATTCGCTGCCCAACGAGCCAACGACGGCCTGGCTTGTCGTGCCCACCGAGGCCGTCTTCGCGAAGTTGGAATCCACGCCATCGGGCTTAAGCGGAATGGAAGCGACTCGACGGCTGACAGTTCACGGGCTGAACGAATTGCAGGCCCCCCACGGTGTTTCGCCGTGGAGGCTCCTGCTGGAACAATTCCAGAATGTCCTGATCGTCATTCTCCTCGTGGCCATCGCGCTGTCGGCCTTTCTGGGGCATGGCGTTGAAGCGATCGCGATTGCCGTTATTGTGCTGTTTGCCGTGCTGCTGGGTTTCGTGCAGGAATACCGCGCTGAGCGGGCGATCCAGGCGCTGCGACAAATGGCCGCGCCGCTGGCGACGGTGCTCCGCGCTGGGCAGGAGATGGCAATTCCCGCGCGCGAGCTCGTGCCGGGCGATGTCATCCTGTTGCGGGCCGGCGACAAGGTTCCCGGCGACGCCAGGCTCATCGAGGCGGCGGTGGAAGAAGGTCGGGGCGTCTTTGAAAACATCAAGAAATATTTGATGTTTTTGCTCTCGTCGAACATCGGCGAGATTGGCCTGATGACCGGCGCCTCGCTCGCGGGCTTGCCCTTGCCGTTGACCGCCGTGCAAATCCTCTACGTCAATCTGGCCACGGACGGATTGCCTGCCCTGGCCCTGGCGGTCGATCCGCCGGAACCAGATCTCATGCGCCGCCCACCGCGTGCGCCACGTAGCGGGATATTCACCCGCCCCGTCGTGACTCTGATGACGATCGGCGGATTCTGGTCGGCGCTGGTCAACGTGAGCCTGTTTGCTTGGGCGTTGCACACCGGCCGCAGCCTTGAAGAAGCCACAACCATGACCTTTGTCTCGCTGGTACTGATTCAGTTTTTCAAGGCGTACAACTTCCGCTCTGATCGCCACTCGGTCCTGAATCGTCCCTTCGCCAACAAGTGGCTGAACATCGCCATTTTCTGGGAAGTGTTGCTGCTGGTCCTCGTCGTTTATGTGCCCTTCTTGCAGGCTCCGTTTGACACATTCAGTCTGACGTTGATTGATTGGGCGATTGTAATGACCTCGGCCCTGACCATCTCCCCCGTACTGGAGCTTGCCAAGTGGTTCGAACGACGCGGCTGGTTTGGAGAACTTGATTGTTGCGTTAACCCCAGAGGAGAAAGACCATGTCCAAGACCAAGACCATTCGCAAAGGCGAGACGGACCAAGCGGCCTCGGCGGATGTGTCCACTGCCGAACCCAATGCAACCATGGCGCTGATCGGCGAACAGGAGTGCGAAGCTGCGTGCCCATTGAACCAGCAGCCCACTGAGGACTGCGAAGAAACGATTCGCGCGGTAGCCCACCACAAATGGGAGGCGGTTGGGTGCCCGGCTGGAAACGGGGTTGAGTTCTGGCTGGAGGCCGAGCGGGAAGTCAATACTTAGTGGTCGGGATCGAGCGCCGCCCACGGGCCAAAAACCGAGCCATGAGCGAAGACAGAATGCTTCGCGAAAGTTTTGAGTCCTCCCCGCGATGCGCTGAGCGACCTTGGCAGCTGATGAAATATGCTGGCACTTGTCCTGAAAGAATTTGTAAATGGTTCTCAACAAATACTCATCCCGGATCACGCAGCCGAAGGCACAAGGCGCTTCGCAGGCCATGCTCTACGCCACTGGCCTGACCGATGCCGACATGAACAGGCCGCATGTCGGCATTTGCAGCATGTGGTTCGAGGGCAATCCGTGCAATATGCACCTCAACGATCTGGCGATCGAGGTGAAGCGGGGAGTCGTCGCGGCCGACATGGTAGGAATGCGGTTCAACACCATCGGTGTCAGTGACGGGATTTCCATGGGCACCGAAGGGATGAGTTTCTCGCTGCAATCCCGTGAGCTGATTGCCGATTCGATCGAAACGGTCATGCGAGCCCAGTGGTACGACGCGCTGGTGGCCTTGCCCGGCTGCGACAAGAACATGCCGGGCTGCCTGATCGCCATGGGCCGCTTGAATCGACCAGCCCTCATGGTCTACGGCGGCACCATCCGGCCCGGGGTTCGCGCTGGCAGGTCGGGCGACAGCGAACAACTGGACATTGTGTCCGCCTTCCAGTGTTACGGCGAGTTTCTGGCAGGCACGATCACGGAAGAGGAACGCCAGGATATCGTGCATCGGAGTTGTCCCGGGGCTGGCGCGTGCGGCGGCATGTACACGGCCAACACGATGGCTGCCACCATTGAAGCGCTCGGCATGTCGCTGCCCTACAGCTCCTCGATCCCGGCCGAAGATCCCTTGAAACGCGAGGAATGTCGCCGCGCGGGGGCCGCGATCCGGCTGCTGCTCGAACGGGATCTGAAGCCGCGAGACATTATGACCCGCGCCGCTTTTGACAACTCCCTGGTCCTGCTGATGGCCCTGGGCGGTTCTACCAACGGCGTGTTGCATCTGATTGCCATGGCCCGCAGCGTCGGCATCACGCTCACGGTTGATGACTTCCAGGCCGCATCAGATCACGTTCCCTTCATCGCAGACTTGAAACCGAGCGGGCGGTATGTGATGGAGGATTTGCACCACATCGGCGGCACTCCGGCCGTGATGAAATACTTGCTCGAACAAGGCTTATTGAACGGC
>JALHLM010000086.1:0-10168 GCA_022844585.1 Pirellulales bacterium
AATTCCCTTCCGCCTAAATGGACCCACGCCGCGGCAACGCCCTAGCCGTCTAGCTGGGGCTCGCAGCAAGCAATGCTTTGTCGCCGATCCATGGCGGTGAGAGGGAACCAAATCCGTCGGTTCCTCGACACTGGGGCCGCTCAATCTGCAAGTTCTATGCCCGGTCCCAAATGCCGTGCCAAGGCCCTAGAAAACAGCCGAATTGCGCGTTGACGCATAGCTTACCGTATTCAAATGCGACCGCAATCGTCGAGACATTGGGCAGGCGGTGCCTAGGGGCGCGGCAATTGTGGCGGTTTCGTGTGTTCAAAGCCACAACTGCTTCACGGATTCCTCGATCCGTTGGCAATCCGGGAGCGAGTCCAGGAATAGCTTCCCATAGCTCTTCGTGAGCACGCGCGGGTCGAGGATTACCACGGTGCCTTTGTCGGTGGCCGTGCGGATCAGGCGGCCGAAGCCTTGCTTGAGGCGGAGGACTGCTTCCGGGAGTTGGTAATCGCGGAAGGGGACGCCGCCGGCGTTCTTGATTGCTTCCACGCGGGCTTCGACAAGCGGTCGGTCCGGAACCGCGAATGGGAGCTTGGTGATGATCACGTTCTGCAGCGCGTCGCCGGGGACGTCGACGCCTTGCCAGAAACTGTCCGTGCCCAGCAGCACGCCGCGCGGGTTCTTCTTGAAGCGCTCGATCATCTGCGTGCGCGGCACGCCATCGGCCTGGCTGTAAAGCGCGAGGTTGCGTTCGCGCAGCCACGGGGCCAGCGCCTTCGCGGCGCGGCGGACCATGTCGTGGCTGGTGAAGAGCGCGAAGGCATGGCCGTCGGTCCGCGCGATGTAGCGGCGCAGCATTTCGAGCACGCGCTCGTCGTAGGCGGCCTTTTCGTTCGACGGGTCCGGCATGTCGCGGACCAGGATCAACGTCGCCTGGCGTTGATAGTCAAAAGGGCTCCCGAGCCGCAGCGTGTCGCAACTGTGCGTGGCGCCGAGACGCTGTTGAAAATATTGAAACGACGGCGGCTCGCCGACCGAAAGCGTGGCGCTCGTCATGATGACGGTCGGGCCGGCGTCAAACAGTTGACTGCGTAGCGCGGGGCCGACTTCAATCGGCGCGGCGCAGAGCAATGTCTTTGGAAAGCGCCCCGCCGTGGTTTCGAGCCAGTACACGCAGTCGCCGTGCACCTGCTTGTGCCAAGAGTCGATCGATCCGGCCAGGCCTAGCAATCGATCCGACGCGGCGATGAAATCCTGGCGCTCGGTCTCTTCGGTGAGCGACGCGCCGAACATCCGCATGCGCTTGGCCAAGGCCGTGAGTTTCGGCCCCAAATGGTTCTCGACAATCTCCGGCTTCCGCACGCGGCCGTTCGCACCGGGATGGTTGTCGCGCCAGGCGTTCAGGTCCTGGAAAAAATCCTGCGCCGTGAAGTGACACATGGTCACGTCGAGTTGCAGCTCGTCGAGCAGCCTGTCGCGATCTTTGTCGCGCACCAGCAGACCTTTGTTGGTGCGGTCGTTGAACAGGCGATTGAGCGTGTAGTCGACGTGTCCGGAGGAAATGCTCAGTCCGAGGTGATCCCCCGCGACGCTTTCGATGTTGTGGGCTTCGTCGAAGATCACGGCGTCGTAGTCCGGCAGAATGCTGACGTTCTCGCGACGTAGCGCCAGGTCGCTGAAAAACAGCGCGTGATTGACAATCAGGATCTGCGCGTTCTGCACCCGCCGCCGCGCGCGGTAATAAAAACACTGCGCGTGTTCTGGGCAATTGCGGCCCATGCAGTTGCCGTGGTCGCTTTGCACTTCGTCCCAGACCTGTGGCAGCGGGCGGTATGGCAGATCGGCCAGCGAACCGTCGTGCGTTTGCTTGGCCCAGGCGGCGATCGCCCGAACGCCGACGAACTCCTCTTCTTCCTTGAAGAGCTGGCTGGACCGCGCGACGGCGTTTTTGAGGCGCCTCAGGCTGATGTAGTTGCCGCGCCCCTTGGCGAGCACGGCCGTGAACTCCAGCGGAATCACGGCGTTCAGGAACGGGATGTCCTTGTGGATCAACTGCTCCTGCAGGCTGATCGTGTGCGTGGAGATGATGATCCGGCGGTGCTTGAGCGATTCGTCCGCCGGGTCGGCCGTGGCCAGGATCGCCGGGACGAGGTAGGCGAAGCTCTTGCCGACGCCGGTGCCGGCCTCGACCATCAGGTGCCGCCTCTCGCGCAAGGCCTTGGCGACGGCCTCGGCCATTTCCAGTTGCTGCGGGCGGAGCTCATAGTCGCGCAGCCGCTCCGCCACGCGCCCCCCAGGTCCCAAGATGTCCGCCACGCCACTCATACGGGCGGATTGTAACAAAGAACCACGACGACGGTGGGCGACACGGAGGGAACCGCTAAATGCGCGAAATGGCGCGAAATCTAGACGGAAAGGGTTTGTTCGCCGTATTCGTGCGATCGATGGTGATCGAAGCGTTTGCGGCGTGGGACAGTGGGGCCACTGGCCTCAGACTTTTCCTATTTCGTGTCGTTTCGCGCATTTCGCGGTTCAAGCTCTCTGAACAAACCGTGGCGATTATGCCGATATTGCGCCAGGCGTATTGCGCTTACACGGTCTGAGGGTTTCGCCATGTTCACCAAACTCCCAACAATTGCCCTCTCCGCGCTGCTGGCGATGGCACTCGGGGGAGAAAGCCGCGGAGAAGTGCCGCGGCAACAGGCGGAACGGACGATCGTCGCGGGATCCGCGAACGCCAAGACGGCGCCGGTGGTCACCGCATTGGCGTTGAGCCCGGACGGATCGATGTTCGCTTCCGGCGGCGACGACCACGTGGTACGGGTCTGGAACCTAGTTGATGGAAAGCTGGCGGCGGAATTGAGCGGGCACGACGATTGGGTCCGCGCGGTGAGCTACCATCCGAACGGCGACCAACTGGCTTCGGCCGGCAACGATCGGCGGATTCGCATTTGGGACACGGCCGGAAAAAAGTTACTGCGGACGTTGCCACCCCACCCCCAGGCGATTTTCGCGATGGCCTATTCGCCTTCCGGGCAGTGGCTGGCGGCGGCGGGTTTTGAAGCATCTGTCCGCATCTATGCGTCCGACACCGGGCGCTTGCTGCATGAATTGAAGGGCCCAAGCAACGATCATCGCGCGTTAGCCATCGCTCCAGACGGAACGACGTTGGCGGTCGGCGGACGGAACGGCCAGGTGCGGATTTGGAACGCCATCAACGGCGAAGTGATCCAGGACCTGGAAACCGACGGGCGACGCATCAGCGCGTTGGCGTTCTCCGCGGACGGCGCATTGCTGGCCGCTGGCGGTGAGGGTCAAGAGGTGTTCGTGTTCGATCACCAGTCGGGCGGCGAACCGCGGCGGATGACGACCAATTCGGGCCGCGTGCTGTCGCTGGCATTTTGCCAGGCTGAAACGCTGGCGATCGGCGACGCGGACAACGACGTGCATTTCTGGAACGTGAATTCGCTCGTCGAAACCGGACGCGGCGTGAGCCATGAAGGCAGCGTGAGCGCCCTGGTCTATGACGCGAGCCGCGAGACGCTGGTCTCCGGCAGCTACGACACAACGATCCGCTTCTGGGCTATGGCCAAGCAAAAAGACGGCGGCTTGGCCCGGCAAGCGGAAGCGGAGCGGACGGAACGGTAGGAAGACGGCCGGGACGAAACGCGGAAGTCGGAACTTGGAACAGAGTTGAGGCGCTGTCAGGCAATCGTGCTTCGGTCAGCGTTCCTCGTGCCGAGTTCCCAGTGAACATGGAGGTTCCCTCGTGAGTTTGCTCTCTCTGGTGCGCCGTTGGCCGCGTTGGATGCGGCGGAGTTCGATCGCGGCTGCGCCTCTGGGCGATGGATACAAGCGCTGCCAACTCGAACCGCTCGAACGGCGCAGCCTGATGGCCGCCGACATTCATCTGGGCGCCGTGTACTTCGAGGAAGCCACGGGGGACGACTCGGCCGGCGACAAGATCGAGATTACTTTCCAAGGCGGCCAGCCCGGCACGCAGATGACGCAGATCGTCATCGACACGGACAAGGAAGGGAACGGCCTCAGCACGGGCGACCTGTTCTTTGACACCAAAGCGCTCGGCCTGGGCGCGTTCAACTTCGCGGCGTTGCAAGTTCAAACGCCGCAGGGCTTCACGGTCGTCAGCACGCAAGTCGAAGACGGCGGCACCAAGTTGATTTTCAATCTCTCCGGCTTCGACGCCGGCGAGAAGCTCGTGTTCACGATCGACGTCGACGAAGCTCAATTCGTCAGCGGCAGCTCGGTCGACGTCAACTCGCTCGTAGAAGGCGCCGAGTTTCAGCGTTCCAAGTTGACGGGCACGTTCACGTCGCCGCACTATTTCGACGCCTCGGGTACCGGCACGTTCTTTGATGCGTTCGACACGAATTTCTTACAGGCGGCGCAGGCCAACGGCACGCAACTTAACCTGCCGCAGGACTCGTATATGCCGCCGGAACCCGGCGACCGTGAGGACCGCACGGCCGGCGGCGTGGTGTTGATCGGGCAGATCGCCAGGCCGGTGTCGTTGTCGGGCAACGTGTTTCACGACGTGAACATGAACAACACGCGCGACGGCGGCGAATCGGCCATCGCCGGCGTCGTTGTGCAATTGTGGCGCAAGGTCGGCAACGCCTTCGTCTTTCAAAACAAGACCGCGACGACCGACGCGCAGGGCAACTACAAGTTCGACGCCTTGGAACAGGGCACTTACAAGGTGCTGGAACTGCAGCCGGCGCAATACTTCAGCGTCGGGTCGAAGGTTGGTACGGTCGAAGGCGTGGCCGTCGGCACCGTGGAGACCGTCGATTCGCTCACTGAGATCGTATTGAAAGGCGGCCAAGACGGCATCCGTTATGACTTTGCGGAGGCCAAGGAAGCTGAGTTGCACGGCCACGTTTACTACGACGCCGACAACGACGGCGTATTCGACGCGGGTGAGCAAGGCATTGGCGGCGCGAAGGTCATCATTCAGTATCTGCCGCCGAGCGGCGCGTTGCCGACGGCGATCGAAGTCTTCACCGCCGCCGATGGATCTTGGTCCGCCCGGGGCTTGCGTCCCGGCAGTTACCGTGTGACCGAAATCACGCCGGCCGGCTATCTCGACGGTCTCGATCGCCCCGGCGACGCCGGCGGCTCGGCGACGAACCCCGGCGATTTGATCTCCGGCATCTTCCTGGCCGGCGGACAGATTGGCCGCAACTACGATTTCGGCGAATTGCTGCCGGCGACGCTTTCCGGGCGCGTACATGCGGACTTGAACGGCGATTGCATTTATCAACAAGGCGAACCGCTGCTGGCGGGCGTAGACGTGCAGTTGTTCGACAGCGCCGGCAATCTGCTGCAGACCGCTAAGACGGATTCCAACGGCGTCTACCGCTTCGCGGGACTCGCGCCCGGCGTGTACTCGGTGTTCGAAGTCCAGCCGGCGGGCTTCTACGATGGCGGCGAGAACGTCGGCACCGCCGGCGGCAATGTCACCGGCAACGACCGGATCTCGAACATCAACCTGTCGCCTGGCGCGAACGCCACGGGTTACGACTTCTGCGAGAAGCTGCCGGCTTCACTCAGTGGCCGTGTGCATGCCGACGCCAACGGCGACTGCGTCTACCAGCCGGGCGAGAAATTGCTGGCGGGCGTCGAAGTACGGCTGTTCGACTCAAACGGCACGCTCGTCGCCACGGCCACGACCAACGCGGAAGGCGTGTACAAGTTCACGAATCTCGCGCCCGGCACGTACGGCATCTTCGAGGTGCAACCGTCCGGATACTATGACGGCGGCGAGGAAGTCGGCACGGCCGGCGGCAACGTCACCGGCGACGATCGCGTCGGCAACATTACGCTCGGCTCCGGCGTCAACGCCACTGGTTATGACTTCTGCGAAAACGAACCGGTCAGCATCTCGGGCTACGTGTTCGTCGATCTGAACGACAACTGCCTGCGGGAAACCGGCGAATCGGGCATCGCCGGCGTGACGCTCACGCTGCTCGATGCGAACGGCAATTCGACCGGCCGCACGACAACCACGGACGCGAACGGTTTCTATCGCTTCGAGGGCCTCGCGCCGGGCACGTACGGCGTGGCGGAAGCGCAACCGGCGGCCTACATCGACGGCCAGGATTGCCCCGGCAGCGCCGGCGGCACGACGCCTGGCAGCGACCGCATCCTGGGCGCGCTGCTCAATCCCGGCGTCCACGGCACGGAGTATAACTTCGGCGAGTTGCTGCCCAGTTCGATCAGTGGCCGCGTCCATGCCGACACGAACGGCGACTGCATCTATCAAGAGGGCGAAGCGCTCCTCGCTGGCGTGCAGATTCAACTGCGCGACCCGAGCGGCAATGTCATCGCCACCACGGTGACCGACGCCAACGGCGTGTACATCTTCAATGGCCTCGCGCCGGGCGTGTACTCGGTCTTCGAAGTGCAGCCCGCCGGTTACTATGACGGCGGCGAAGAAGTCGGCACGGCAGGCGGCACGGTCGGCGGCAACGATTTGATCACGAGCATCAACCTCGGCCCCGGCGTCACGGCCACCGGCTACGATTTCTGCGAGAACGAGCCGGTCAGCCTCTCGGGCTACGTTTATGTCGATCTCGACAATGACGGCATCCGCGACGCGGGCGAGACGGCCATTGCCGGGGCGACGTTGGTGTTGCTCGACGCAGCGGGCGCGCCGACGACCGTCACTACCGTGACCGACGTGAACGGCTTCTATCGCTTCGATGGACTTGCGCCCGGTGTGTACGGCGTGTCGGAAGTGCAACCCGCGGCTTATATCGACGGCTTGGACACAGCCGGCAACGCCGGTGGCAGCGTGGTGAACGACAAGATCACCGGCGCGCAGCTCAACGCCGGCGTGCACGGCGTGGAATACAACTTCGGCGAATTGCTGCCCAGCTCGATCGCCGGGCGCGTGCATGCCGATCTGAACGGCGACTGCATCTACCAGGTCGGCGAGCCGTTGCTCGGCGGCGTCGAAGTGCGCTTGCTCAACACAGCGGGCACCGTCCTCGCCACGACCTTTACGGCCGCGGACGGGACGTACAAGTTTTCCGGCCTCGCGCCGGGCGTGTACTCCGTATTCGAAGTGCAGCCGGCCGGATATTTCGACGGCGGCGAAGAACCCGGCAGCGCTGGCGGCACGGTATCCGGCAACGATCTGATCACCGGCATCAACCTCGGCGCCGGCGTGGATGCGACGGATTACGAGTTCTGCGAATCGCTGCCTGCCTCGATCGCGGGCAAGGTCTTCTCGGATCCCAACGGCGACACCGTCTTCGATGCTGCGACCGGCAGCACGCCCATCGCTGGCGCGGTGATTGAATTGCTGAATAGCGACGGCGCCGTGATCGCGACGACCACGACCGACGCCAACGGCGCGTATAGCTTCACGGGGCTCGCGCCGGGCGTGTATCAACTGCGCGAACAACAACCGGCCGGATACTTCGACGGCGACGAAGTCGTCGGCAATGCCGGCGGCGTGCTGGGCGGCAACGATTTCATGAAGGACATCGAACTGACCAGCGGCGAAAACGGCGTGGAGTACAACTTCGCCGAACTGCCGCCGGCGACGTTGTCCGGCTACGTCTATCAAGATGGCCCGACGATCTTGCTGGCCGACGGCGAAGAGCTCGACGTCACGAAAGTCCGCGACGGCAAGCGCACCGCGGATGATCGTCCGATCGCGGGCGTGATGGTTCGCTTGACCGACGAGTTCGGCGTGGCGCTGACCGATACGTTTGGCAAGGCGATCGAAACCACGACGGATGGCAGCGGCTACTATCAGTTCACCGGCTTGCGCCAGGGACGCTACGGCGTCGTGCAAGTACAGCCGGGCGGATTCATCGACGGTCTCGACACCGCCGGCACGCTCGGCGGCGCGGCCAGCAACGGCCAACCGGTGGCCGGCGCGGCAAGCGAAGATCTCTTCAACCCAACGATCTATCCGCCGGACAGCGATACGATCTACGGCATTCAAGTCAACTTCGGCCAGCATGGGCAGGAATACAACTTCAGTGAAGTCATCACGGCCCAACAGACCGTGACAATCGATCCGCCGATTGTCGCGAACCCGCCGATGCTGCCTACAAACATCTCGCCGCCCTTCCCGCAGCCGCTCGGGCCGCCGCCGGGCGTGCCGCAATACTTCAGCAGCCTCGTGCCGCTGCCAAGCGAAGGGGGCGGAGGCGGCGGTACGCCGTACTCGTGGCACTTGAGCGTGATCGACGCTGGCTACCCGCGAGGGAAGTCGGAAACCGACACGCCCGACGTGCGCTTCACCGCGATGCAGTCACAACTCTACGCCTGGCGCCGCAATGCGGAGATGCTCGGCAAATCGCGTTGGACGGTGCGCCGCGAATCGCCGGCGCGCGACATGCAAATCGTGTTCGGCGCGAAAGGCAGCATCCCGGTCTCCGGCGATTTCAATGGCGACGGCAAGACCGAAGTCGGCGTGTATTTCGCGGGCCAATGGTTCATCGATCTCAACGGCAATGGCCTCTGGGATGACGACGATCTGTGGGCCAAGCTCGGCACGAAGAACGATCTGCCCGTCACCGGCGATTGGGACGGCGACGGCAAGGGCGACATCGGCATCTTCGGACCGGAGTGGCCCGGCGATCCGCATGCCGTGGCGTTGGAACCTGGCTTGCCGGACGCGCAGAATCATCTGGCCGGCGTCGCCAAGAACGTGCCGCCGCGTCCTGAAGACGCCACGCACGGCCAACGTTGGATGAAGCTCACGTCGGCAGGGCAATCGCGCGAAGACGTGATCGACCACGTGTTCTACTACGGCAACGCGCAGGACTTGCCGGTCGCCGGCGATTGGAACGGCGACGGCGTCGACACGATTGGGCATTTCAAGGCCGGGCAATGGCGATTGGACGTCGACGGCACCGGCACCCGGACGCGCGACGACGCGGAGTTCACTTACGGCCGCGCCGGTGATCGTCCCGTGGTCGGCGATTTCAATCGCGACGGCACGGACGAGATCGGCGTGTTCCGCGACGGCAAGTGGTACATCGACACCGACGGCGATCGCCAACTCACCGACAGCGACATGGTGATCGAATACGGCCGTATCGGCGATCACCCGATCGTCGACGACTTCGACGGCGACGGCGAAGACGAAATCGGCGTCTTCCGCGACGGCGAGCTGGAGTCGCGCGAACTCTAACTCACCTGTTGAACCGCGGAGGCGCAGAGTCGCGGAGGGGAGGAGAGTTAACCGCGAAATACACCAAAGGACGCGAACAGGAGAAATGGCAGAGGTGCCATCGTGGAACTTGCAAACGCTGCCTTGTTTTCGCGTTATTTCGCGTGTTTCGCGGTCAAGCTCCTCTCTTCTCCTCTGCGTCTCTGTGCCTCCGCGGTTCAGGATGGACTCGCTCCGCGGTACACTACCGCTGCGGCTTCGCAAAGTGTCGCTCTCCTCGGATTCCTTCGTCGATCCAGGTTTCCACGGTTGCGGCCGGAATCAATTCCACGTGGCCGTCGGCGTAGAGGTAATTCGCCGCCGTGTATTGATGGCGGTCGAGTTGGATATCGCGATGGACCAGATCGCGCGAGAGATTGCGATGGATACTGTGCTCGGAGAACCAATCGCTGGCGTGAATGTGCTCGTTGATGAAATCGAGGTTGCGCTGGTCAGAACCTTCGAACACGATGATCGTCCTGGAGGACGCCTTGAGCTTCCAGAGGTTCAATACCGCGTCGGGCACTTTCAAGCAGATATAGTCGTTCAACACGTAGCTCGTCGACTTATTGATGGCGCGTTCCGGTCCGATCGGATCCGTCGGGCAGATGCGGATGCTGTCGACGTTCTCCAAATAGGGCCCGAGCGAATAAACCCAGGAGGCCGTGCGGCCGGCGTGCGCGGTGAGCGGCCCGCGTCCCTCGTGATTATTGGCGTACATCTGCATCGCCAGGCCGATTTGCTTCAGGTTCGATTTGCAGGCCGCGGCGCGCGCGGCGGCGCGGCTCATCTGTAACGCTGGCAGCAGCAGCGCAATCAGAATGCCGATGACCGCGATCACCACCAGCAACTCGACGAGTGTGAATCCGTGTTTTCGCATAGAGTCCGCCTAAGTGCGCACGCAGAATAAACGAAGCGATGGGTGCCACTGGCGGCTTGCCCGCCAGTGCGGTCTTGACGTCGCTGGCACGCCCAACTCCAGCA
>JALHLM010000086.1:10178-14599 GCA_022844585.1 Pirellulales bacterium
GGTGCCCCGCCTGGGGGGAGTGGCGGGCGGGGCCCCCCCAACCACCACCCGGGGCGCACACCCCCCGGGGGGCACCCCACATCAAACTTTCTGCGGGTGCACTTAGCATCGAGCGCGCCGCGGCGCGACATTGCGCCGCGACGCCTCAAGTGAGTAACCGAATACTGTCGCTACACGCGTTCGCGCCGACGTAGCGCCACGAGGGCGACGCAACCAGCCAAACCTAACGCAATCGCGCTCGGCTCCGGCACGGCCGCGGTGATCGCCGCGACGCCCGCGTCGAACTGCGAGGGATCGACGCCGTTGTTGGCAATCGCCCAAAACGTCTCCGACGTTTCGTATCCCGGCGATGAGACCTGAAAGCCCACCCCATAGAGCCCCACGGGAGCGTCGAGCGGCAGCGCTAACGTGACGGCGCTGTGTCCGCCTTCCAGCCCTGAGTACGGGGACAGCGCGCCGCCCCCGACGAACTCATCGTCAGGCTGCACGACGACATTGAAACTGGAGCGCGAGATGACGATATCCTTCGGCGACGGAAGCACGCTAGCGCCGTCCCAGTACAAGAGCGCCGCGGGATGTGCTGTCGAGCCCGATGCATTCACGGTAAGCACCGTGCCAGTGGGAATGTTTCCTCCAAACACGGGATAGAACCCGGCCACAGCGGAGAGCGCGACCGGCGCAGCGGCAGGCGAAGGAGCAAAGATCCCTTCGTGCGCGTTGAAGTGGACCAACTCCGTCGCGAACAACTGGTTGGCAGGGTTAACATCCACCGCCATCGGAATACCATGCGCGGCCGCCATTTGCGCAAGGCAGGCGACCAGCACGAACAAGCCAGAACGGAAAGCAATACGCATCGTGAAATGAACCTCGTCAAAGTTGAATCGTCATGGGAAATGGTTCACCGCGCATGGCGAACATTGACGCCGTACGACGAACCATGCGTGTTGTGCGTGCGCGGAAAACCGGCGCTATCGACAACCAGAAGAACACGAAACGTGACGATCAGCCCACGCGAGGAGGGGGCGAACGGGGCGGCGCCAAGAGAGTTTCGGCGGTATGAGAGATCACCGGGCAAACGTCGATCTCGACGATCGAGACGGTCAGCTCCACAACCGGCGGCGGCAAGGCCGTGGCCGCGTGTTGCCAAAGGAGACCAATGCCGCGGCAGGCGAGCGAGTCCTGGATCACGACTTCTGAATAGGAATCGCGTTCCATGCTACTTGGCGAAGGCTCGGTCGCCGGCGTCGTACAGCCTTTGTCGCTGCAACAAGAGCGCTTCGTTGTGGCAATTGGCGTGGCTTCTGCTTCGACCATCGCCAGGAGTTCCGGCGGCGGCACGTCGCCGTGAGAGCGGGCGAACGCCAGCCGTTCGGCCGCCGTGTGACAGCAGCAACTGCGATAGCACTGCTCGGCGTTCTGGCAGCCGCAGCGGCTGTACATGCACAGAAACGGCCGCGAAAGGTCCTTCCGGCCCGCCAGCGGCAACGGCAGCCCGATGGCGATCGTCACGTACCACACCGCCGCAAACCACCCGACTGTGGCTCGGAACGAACGCCGCGCGCGGAACGCGAAGTGGCGGGCTAGCATGGCGAAGACGGAAAATTCGGTAGGACTCGCAAAAGCGGCCTGGATTGTAAATCGCCGCCGAGTGGCAAGCAACCGGTGGGAGTACCTGCGTTGAGTCAGTTCGCTGTAGGAGGCGTCTCCCGACGCCGATGCATTGGACGTGAGATACAGATTCTGGCGTGATCTCGCGAAACGAGCTTTCTCCATCGGCGTCGGGGGACGCCTCCTACAGCCGCTCACCAATCGCATGCAAAACCGCTTCGTCGGTCGGGTATTCCGTGTCGGCCAGCGCCCTTAGCGGGACGGGAACATTGTCCATGCGATAGATCGTCCCGGGGGCATGCAGACCGTAGACCGCGGTGGTAAAGGAAACCTCGGGCGCGATAATTTGCTCCGCGCCGGGGTAGTCCAGCAGGATCGTGGGGATGCTTTGCAAATGATCGAGCGCTGCGCGCGAGAAATAGCGCAAGGTCTCGGCGCCGATCAACAGACAGGCGTCGACATCACCGCGATTCAATAGTTCGCTAGCGCTGAACTCACCCGGGTTGTAGCGTGGTGCACCGCGCGAAAGATCGACCGCGAACGGAAAGCCGGTTTGCCAGGTGAGGACGTTATCCGCGCCGGAGACATCGCCCTGCAACCGCATGCGGCGCGCGAAAAATCGAGCGTGGGCGTTCATCTCAGCGACCAACTGCAACAGCGCGCCGACGTTGACGTTGCCGGCCGTGGGGAGTGCGTCGCCGCTCCACATGCGCGTTTCCACCAGCCCCAAACCAAAGAAGACAACACCGGTCCGGCAACCGCGCATCAGTTCGGAGAGCTTTCGCAGTTCGGGCGGCAGGCCATTTGCGGAGCCGGTGCGCAACGCCTCTCGCAGCAGGGCAATCGCTTCGAAGTCGCGTCCTCGTTCCAGCGGGATCACAAGGTCCGCCGCGGCGCCCGCTGGGTCCAAACGCCAGTCGTGGACCTGATCCGCCGGACCGACGAGCACGATGGTTCGATCGCTGCGACCGCCAGCGCGATAACGTCCCGGCGGGGAAACGGAGTAGCGCTCCGCATGGCGCGGGTGCGAAGCGCCGGGGTGGCATCCCCAGAAGATCACCAGGTCCGCGCGGTTGCGGACTTCGCCGAGCGTGCAGGTTGATTCGCCGAATTCCTGAATCGCCATGATCGACGGCCCGTGGCACATCGAGGCCGTGGTGTCGATTACCGCGCCGATGCGTTCGGCCAATTCCACCGCGGCGCGTTGTCCGGCGGTGGCGCTCCGGGATAGCCCGTAAATGAGCGGATAATCGGCACGGCGCAGGATCTCGGCAGCGCGGTTGACTCCCACCGTAAAGCTCGCCAGCTGGCAATTCAGCTCCACGGCCGGGCGATCGGTACGGCCGCGATCCTGAAACCAGGCCTCGGCCAGGGAACATTGCGGGGAAATCGCCTGCAGCTGGTTTCCCGCGAACTTCAACGTTAAATCGTCACAAACGCACCCGCAGCCGGGGCAGGCGACGTTCGTTTCGTAGCGGTCAACAGGCACTCGGAAACCAGGATTCTGCGAGGCGGGAATTGTCGTGCTCGGCAGGAAATCATAGTTCCCGGCGACCGGATTGCGTACCGAGGCGCGGCGCGGTCGCTGATGGAAAACCTGGGCCAATTCCGAGAAATTTCGGATGTCTTTTTTGAGAAAGCGGCGATGGTCGATGGCGATATTCTGTCCAGTGCCAATCGAATTCGATGATTCCTCCAGCATTCACTTTTCGGACTGGCGCGCGCGGATTACACTGAATCGGTAGGACCTCATCGCTAGCGCCACGGCGACGGTCGAAAGCGGCAGGCGGCCGCGACTTTTGCCTCATTTCCGGCCAAATTCGAGCCTTTTTCTGATGCGCCGCAGTAGTCCGCGCAACGGACACATCAAGACGTTCGCCTTCGCCCCCGGCGCCCAATTGGCCGAGAAATACGAGATCGTCTCGTTGCTCGGCCGCGGGTGGGAAGGGGAGGTGTACAAGTTGCGCGAATCGCGGACCGGCATCGAGCACGCGGCCAAGTTTTTCTTCCCGCACCGGAATCCCCAGGACCGCGCCGCCCGGTTTTACGCCAAGAAACTGCACAAGCTCCGGCACTGCCCGATCCTGATTCAATACCACACCCAGGAGCGAATTCCGTTCGAGGGGCAGGCGATCACCTGCCTGGTCAGCGAGTACGTGGAAGGCGAGTTGCTCAGCCAGTTTCTGGAGCGGCAGCCGGGAGAGCGCATCGGGGCGTTCCAGGCACTGCACCTGCTACACGCCCTGGCGGCCGGCATGGAGCGGATTCACCACCTCCACGAATACCACGGCGACCTGCACTCCAAAAACGTGATCATCCGCCGCGTGGGCATTTCGTTCGACCTGAAGCTGTTGGATATGTTCCACTGGGGCGCGCCCAAGCCGGAGAACATCCACGACGACGTGTGCGATTTAATACGTCTCTTCTACGACGCATTAGGCGGCCAAAAGCACTACGCCCGGCAACCGGCCGAAGTCAAAGCGATCTGCTGCGGCCTGAAACGGTCGATCATCCTGAAGAAGTTCCGCACGGCCGGCCAATTGCGGTCGTATCTGGAAACGATGCGCTGGGAATAGCGCCGTCTAGTTTTCGGTCGCCGGTCGCGGTTTCACAAACGCGCCGCGGGCGTGCGCCAAGGCCTCGACCGCTTCGGTCAGGTGGCCGGATTTGAATTGGCAGTGGCTGAGCACCATCCAGACGTGGCGATCGACCGGCGTGGGAAACTGCTCCGCGGCCGCGGTGAGCGGCGCGACCGCTTCGTCGAAACGCTGTTCGAAACGAAACGCCTGCCCACGCAGGTACAAGACTGGCGC